>DTYS01000062.1 GCA_012961755.1 Candidatus Latescibacterota bacterium | reverse complement strand
GAGGCCCTGGAGGAGGCCAGGGCCAAGGGCGTGATAGGGCACATAGGTGCGTCTATCCATAGGGAGCTGAGGACGATGGAAAAGGCGATACTTTCTGGGAAGTTCGAGATGGTGATGCTCGCGTACAGCCCCTTGGACCAGGAGGGGGTGGGTCCCCATATATTGCCTATGGCGAAGGAGCGAGGGGTAGGCGTGATAATAATGAAGCCACTTTCGGGGGGACAGCTCTCCACCCCTCCGGGATGCCTCCCCGAGGAGGAGCCTGACCCTATAGTGAGGGGATCGTTGAGGTTCGTGCTCTCGAGTCCTGCTGTGAGCACGGTCATACCCGGGATGACGTGCGTGAGGGAGGTGGAGGAGAACGTCCCCGTGGCGGATATGCCCCCGCTCTCCGAGGAAGAGAAGGACGAGCTGATAAGGAAGATAGGGAGCCTAGGGAAGGAGTTCAGGTACGGGCAGAGGTGCCTGAGGTGCTGGTATTGCCAGCCGTGTCCTCAGGGGATAGTGATACCCGAGGTCCTCAGGGCGTGGGACATGTACAGGGACTATCCCGACGACCTCAGGTACCTCGGACTGGAGCTATATAGAAGCTTGGAGGTCAAGCCCGACGAGTGCGTTGAATGCAGGGAATGTACGGAAAAGTGCCCTGCCGGCTTGGACATACCAAATTTACTTAAAGAAGCTATAAGGATGTTGGAGGGGGCGATGTGAGGTTCCTCTTAGTAGGACAGGCCGTGGCGGACGTGGTCGTAAGGCCTGCTGATAGCTTCCCTCGGAGGGAGCATACCGAGCTTGTGGACCAGATAGGGCTCTTTTCCGGGGGATGTACCCTTAACACCGCCTTAGCGTTGAAGAAGCTGGGCTTTACGCCCGACGCTGTGACGAGGGTGGGAAGGGACACCTTGGGGGAGTTTTTGATGAGGGAGATGGAACGGGCTGGACTCCCTACGTATATGGTCAAGGTGAGGGGGAGGACCTCGGCCTGTTTAGTGCTTGTGGGCTCGGACGGGAAAAGGTCCTTCCTCTACGCTCCGGGTGCGTCCGAGGAGCTTGAGGAGGGGGACCTTCCTGAGGACCTCGGAGCCTGGGACTGGGTGCACGCCTCGGGCGTTATGAAGGCCAGGCGGATGGACTGGGGGAGGTTCTTCAGGAGGGCCGAGGCCCAGGGTGTCGTCACGTCCGTCGGGATAGAGTACGATCCGGACGGGATGTGGGAGAAGAAGGTCAGGGACCTCCTACCCTTAGATTACCTGTTCCTGAACAGGTTGGAGGGGGAGAGGATAACGGGGAGACGGCTTCCGGAGGAGATGGCCGAAGTCCTTAGGAGGTGGGGTGCAAGGACGGTTTTGATAACCTTAGGAAGGGAAGGATGTTACATCTATGGAGAGGAAGAAGGTTATGTACGAGGGTTCCACGTGAACGAGGTGGATGGGACCGGGGCCGGGGACGCCTTTGTGGCAGGGTTCCTGGCCGCGAGGGCGAGGGGATGGGGGTTAAGGGACTCTGCCTTGGTCGCTAACGCATGCGGAGCTTCGGCGGTGACGGAGCTCGGAGCTACGGCCGGGGTGGTGGGATGGGAGGAGGTTATAAGGTGGGTCCAAAGTAGGAGGGGAAGATGAGCGTTCAGGACACCGCCATAGTTGTGATATTGGGCGTATGCGTCCTTTACGGGATGTACAGAGGTTTGATCAGGGTGGTGTTCGCTCTCCTCTCGGCTGTCTTAGGAGGGGTCGGGGCAGTGTACCTCCACGGCTGGGTGGGAAGGTGGTTCGGTGGAGGGACCCTGGCGAACGTGGCAGGGTTCGTACTGTGCTTTTTCGTGATAGCTTTGGTCGTGGGTTGGGTTGGGAGGACCCTCTGGCGCGCTTCGAGGGCTGCTCTCTTAAGTTGGTTGGACAGGCTCCTTGGAGGGCTGCTCGGACTAGCGGTGGGATGCATCCTCACCGCAGTGGGCTTGGGGCTTCTTACGACATACGTGCCTGGGGCGAGGAGCGGGATAGGGAAGGCGAAGGTGGCGCAGTTGCTTCTGAAAGGAGTCAATAAAGGTAAGAAACTTTTACCGAAGAAGTTGGAAGAAAGGTTTAAAGAAGGATACGACAAGGTGCTGGAGAAGGGTAGGACCATGGAGAAAGGGACGAGGCGCAAGATCGAAAGATAAAATTCTTAGAAAGATCAATTCGCCCCTGTCGTGTGCAGTGGCTTGTTTTTCGTCGGAAAAAGGGCTATATTCTGTTGCAGCCGGCGGTAGATCGTCCGTATCCGGAGAAGGGGGAACGATGTACAGAAATTTGAGCCCGGGAGCCTTAGGGATACATGTCGATCTGAAGGAGTCCCTAAGGCTCGCCAAGCTCGGGGGATTCGAAGGGGTGGATTTGGACCCATGGGAAGTTGCGGAGTTGGTCCGGGAAAGGTCGGCAGATTATGTAAAGGACCTTTTAGGGGAACTTAAGGTCGGAGGGATGGGACTTCCTGTGGACTGGAAGGGGGATGAAAAGGTATACAGGGAGGACCTGAGGCGGTTAAGGAACGTCTTGGGACCCATGAGGGAAGTTGGCTGCAATAGGGCCTATACCTGGATCCCCTCGTGGTCGGAAGATAGGCCCTTCCGGGAGAACTTCAGGTGGCATATAGAAAGGCTTAGACCCATAGCAGAAGTCCTGGGAGAGTTCGGGTTCAGGTTCGGGCTGGAGTTCTTGGGTACGAGGACCCTTAGGGTGGGGAAGCGTTATCCGTTTTTACATACCATGGACGGAATGCTGGCCTTGTGCGCCATGGTCGGAGAGAACGTGGGGCTCCTTCTGGACTCCTGGCATTGGTACACGTCCTACGGAACGGTGTACGAGCTCGAGGAGCTCGAGAGGGAACAGGTGGTGTACGTGCACATAAACGACGCGCCCCGGGGAGTTCCGGTGGACGAGCAGATGGACAACGTGCGTTGCCTTCCCGGGGAGACCGGAGTCATAGACCTTGTGAGGTTCCTGAAGGCCCTTAGGAAGATAGGGTACGACGGACCTGTGACGCCGGAGCCCTTCAGCGAGAAGCTCGAAAGTATGGCCCCGGAGGAGGCTGTGAAGCTCGTGAGAGGGATGCTGGACAGGATCTGGAGCCAAGCTGATGGGATTGGATAGCTTGGAATATTCACTTTTCAGGTACGAACGCTCGGAGAGGAAGCTCGCCTTCCGTGCGAAGGACCGGAAGGAGGCGAGGGTCTGGCAAGTGAAGCTCAGGAGGAAGTTGAGGGGGCTCATGGGAGGCTTCCCGAGGAGGGTACCTTTGGAGCCAGAGGTATTGGAGAGAGCGGAATTGGACGGGTACACGAGGGAGACGGTCCTCTTTCAGAGCAGGGAGGGGCTCACGGTATTCTCGTATTTCCTGGTCCCTAAGGAGTTCAAAACTCCAGGACCTGCAGTCGTGTGTCTTCCGGGTCACGGGCAAGGTGTGGATGCCGTAGTTGGGATAGCCGAGGAACCTTACCAGGCAAACTTCGCCCTCCAGTGCGTCCGGGAAGGGTTCGCGGCTTTGGCCATAGAGCAGCTCGGGTTCGGGCACAGGAGGGACGAGAGGGCGAGGAAGGAAGGGCCGGGACGGACTTCGTGTCAGCCTGCCGCGGGGGCCGCTTTGCTCTTGGGGGAGACGATGATAGGGTGGAGGGTATGGGACGCGATGAGGGGGGTGGACTACCTACTCACGAGGCCAGAGGTGGACCCGAAGAGGATAGGGATGATGGGGATATCGGGTGGGGGAACGACGACCTTCTTCACCGCCGCGCTGGACAGGAGGGTCAAGGTCGCGGTGGTGAGTGGCTACTTCAACACTTTCAGGGACAGTATATTGAGCATATCGCACTGTATGGACAACTATATCCCTGGGATACTTAAGACGGAATTCGCCTTCCAAAGGGCGAGGAGGATATGGGAACTCTTCGGCGCTGAGGATATGTTGGAGATGGAGGTATTTGAGGGGGAGCACCAGTTCTGGGGTAGGGGGGCGTTCAGGTTTTTAAAGAGGGTGTTATGAACAGATTAGAGGACAAAGAAATACAGGAAAGAATTAAAGCAAAGGGTAACCTCCCAAGACACATAGCTATCATAATGGACGGGAACGGTCGCTGGGCCAGGATGAAAGGGTTGGAGAGGATAGAGGGGCACAGGGCAGGTAGGGAGTCGGTGAGGGACGTAGTGAGGGCCTGTGGGGAGCTGGGGATAGAGGTGCTGACGCTCTACGCGTTTTCTGTTGAGAACTGGAGGAGGCCCAGGAGGGAGGTGTGGGCCCTCATGAGGCTTCTTAGGGACACCCTCTACGAGGAGGTGGACGAGCTTAACCGGAACAACGTGAAGCTTATGGCTATAGGGAGGCTAGAAGGACTTCCGAAGGCCAGTAGGGAGGCCCTCCTTTGGGCGATGGAGAGGACCAAGGATAACACCGGCCTCGTGCTCAACCTCGCCTTGAACTACGGCGGGAGGGTCGAGATAGTTGACGCTGTTAGAAGGATACTAGAGAAAGGCTACAGGCCCGAGGAGGTGGACGAGAACGTGATATCGGCCCACCTTTACACCGCAGGGCTTCCCGATCCAGACCTTCTGATAAGGACCTCCGGGGAGCTGAGGGTGTCAAACTTTCTGCTCTGGCAGATGGCCTATACGGAGATATGGGTCACCGATGTCCTCTGGCCGGATTTCAGGAGGCAGCACCTCTACCAAGCGATAGAGGCCTATCAGATGAGGGAGAGGAGGTTCGGGATGACGAGCGAGCAGTTGTGGGGCGAGGATGGGGGAGCTCGGTAGGAGGGTGGCGGTGGCAGCTGTAGCGGTCCCAGGGATATTGGGCTCGGTCGCCCTGGGAGGGGTGCCGTTTTTAACCTTCATATGTGGGATAGTGGCCGTAGGAGCTTGGGAGCTTTCCAAGTTGGTCGAGGTGAAAGGGGTAAGGGTCCCTAAACCTCTGATCCTAAGTTGTGCACTTCTGCCGGTCTTGGGATGGTACGCGGGAGGGGAGGTGGCGGGCCTGACCTTGGGGGTGGTCCTCGCGCTCTTCGGAGGCCTGTTCTGGGGGATGTGGGGCGTGGGGGCCGGACTTACGGCTTTAGGATATCTGGGAGTCCCGGGTTGGCTAGCTTCGGTGCTGAGGGCGGGGAAGGATGGAGGGTGGGTCCTGGGATCGGTCCTGGTCTCGGTCTGGACCATGGACACGGCGGCCTACTTCCTCGGGAGGAGTCTGGGGAAGCGTAAGCTGTGGGAGAGGATAAGCCCTAAGAAGACCTTGGAGGGGGCTGCAGCTGGACTTTTTGCTGCTATGGGAGTATACTTGGGGGCCTGGAAGTTAGGGTTCCTAACTTGGAGCTCCTGGGACTCCTTAGCCCTGGGCGCCGTCGTAGGGGTGGGAGGACAGATCGGGGACCTGATAGAATCTGCCATGAAGAGGGACGCCGGTGTGAAGGACTCCTCCGGTCTCATACCGGGACACGGGGGCGTGTTAGACAGGTTCGATAGCTTCCTATTCGTAGTTCCGGTGGTCTACCTTTACTTGAAGTTAAGAGGCCTTATATGAAGAAGGTCGTGGTCTTAGGGGCAACAGGCTCCATAGGTAGGAGCACGCTGGAGGTTGTGTCCCGCTTCCCCGATACGTTCAGAGTCGTGGGGTTGAGTGCCCGACGGAACGTCGAGCTTCTGGCCGAACAGGCAAAGAAGTTCAGGCCCGAAGCTGTGGCTGTGACGGAGGAGGGGGCTTTGGATAAACTCAGGAACATATTGAAAGATTTAGGAATAAAGGTCCTTTTTAAGGAGGAAGGGCTTTCCGCTCTCGCGGGCGAGTTGGACGCGGACCTCGTAGTGAACGCGCTGGTCGGGTCCGTGGGACTCAGACCGACCTTGGCCGCGATAGAGGCCGGCAGGGATGTGGCCTTGGCGAACAAGGAAACTTTGGTGATGGCCGGGGAACTGGTGATGAGGAGGGCGAGGGAAAGGGGGACGAGGATATTGCCCGTGGACAGCGAACACAGCGCTATATGGCAGTGCCTAAGGGCAGGTAGGGGGGAGGAGGTAAGGAAGTTGGTGTTGACGGCCTCCGGAGGCCCCTTCTGGGAGAAGGGGGGGTTGGAGAGGGCAACCTTAGAGGAGGTGCTGGCCCATCCGGTGTGGAGGATGGGGAGGAAGGTCACGGTGGATTCGGCTACCATGATGAACAAGG
Source organism: Candidatus Latescibacterota bacterium (assembly GCA_012961755.1). GTDB lineage: Bacteria > Latescibacterota > 4484-107 > B68-G9 > B68-G9 > B68-G9. The sequence goes on along the minus strand of DTYS01000062.1, from coordinate 1,337 downwards.
GGTTCGAAGTAATAGAGGCACATTGGCTCTTCGATGTCCCAGTGGACAGGATAGAGGTGGTCATCCATCCACAGTCCGTGGTGCATTCTTTGGTGGAGTTCAAGGACGGTGCCCTCATAGCCCAGCTCGGATGGCCGGATATGAGGCTTCCGATCCAATATGCCCTGACCTATCCGGAGCGACTTCCGGGGGAATGGAGGTACTTGGATCTGGTTGAGGTTGGAAGTTTAAGGTTTTATCGACCTGATACTTCCAAGTTTCGGTGTTTAGCTTTAGGATACGAGGTGGCAAGGGAGGAGGGGACGGCCCCGGCGGTCCTCAACGCAGCCGACGAGGTCGCCGTGGAAGCCTTCTTAGAGGGTAGGATATCTTTGGAGGAGATAGCAAGGATAAACGAAGCCACCTTAGCACGGCATAGGAACATATGTGATCCTTCCTTAGATGACATATTTGACGCGGACGGATGGGCTCGCGCCGCGGCCCGGGAGTTGATAGATAGGAAGGGCATATGACCTACGCTTTGGCATTCGTCTTCGTCTTGGGAATTCTGATCTTCGTCCACGAGTTCGGCCATTTCTTGGCAGCGAAGCTTTCGGGGATAAGGGTCGAAAGGTTCTCCTTAGGGTTCCCTCCCAAGATGGTGGGGTTCAGGATAGGGGAGACGGAGTACTGCATCTCCTGGATACCCCTCGGGGGATACGTCAAGCTTGCCGGCCAGACGGACTTAGGACCTGAGGAGAGCACGGGGGCACCCTGGGAGTTCAGCTCCAAGCCTTTGAAGGTCAGGGCAGGGGTGGTCCTGGCCGGACCTTTGATGAACTTTTTCTTGGCGTTCTTCATATTCGTAGGGCGAGCTTGGATACAGGGTGTGGTCCAATATGATACAACTTGGGTGGGATGGGTTAGGCCGGGTTCACCTGCAGAGGAGGTCGGCATCCGTCGGGGGGACAGGATATTGGAGGTTTTAGGAAGGAAGGTGAGGACCTGGAGGGATGTGGGCGAGGGGTTAACGGAGGTGGTCGATCGGGGTGGGATCGTAAAGGTGGAAAGGGGAGGGGATACCCTGGATATTGTCGTAAGTTTTTGGAAAGGAGATTTTGGTATAAAGCCGACCGTGCCGGCCTTGGTAGGTTCCGTGGTTCCGGGAGGGCCAGCCGAACGGGCGGGGATCCAGCCCGGGGACACGATATTGACGGTGGACGGGACGGAGGTGAGGGATTGGTACGGTATGCGGGAGCTCGTAAGGGCGAGGCCGGGGAAGACCGTAAAGATAATATGGAAGAGGGACGGAAGGACCTTAGAGGGCGAGGTCACCCTGGAGACCTGTGAGGAGGAAG
>DTYS01000061.1 GCA_012961755.1 Candidatus Latescibacterota bacterium | reverse complement strand
TCAAATCCTCTCACCCCGACTTTTTTATAGCTCCAAAAAGTTTTGGATACTTTCGGGGAGCCCTCGGATGTGGACCTTACTGGGAAGTTTGATACTTCTTGTGCATAGCTCCTTCTCGGAGGAGCCTGTGGCTGTGGTGGTGTCGGTGAGCGGGAGGGCGGAATGGAGGGAGGGGGGAAGGGCCCCGTGGAAGTTGGCCGTAAAGGGGCTACAGCTTTACCAGGGGAGCGAGCTTCGCACGGGGACCTTAAGCAGGGCCGTGCTCGTGTTCGTGGCCGACGGGAGCAGGGTGCTCGTGAACGAGGATACGGAGCTCGTGGTCGAGGCTAAGGGGCTCGGTAGGGTTCCGAGGCCCACGGGCAGGGTGAGGATGTTCGTGGGGGAGGTCTACAGCAAGGTTAGGTCGGGCAGAGAATTTGAGGTGGAGACCCCTGTATCGGTGGCCTCTGTCAGGGGGACGGAGTTTGACCTTTCGCACGACGCGGAACTGGAGCTTACCGAGCTTATAGTCGTGGACGGGTTCGTCGAGCTTTCCAACGCCTTGGGCAGGGCCTTAGCGGGCGCGTACATGCGGACCACCGCAAGGAGGGGGGAACCTCCCGCGCCCCCGGATACCCTTTCTGAAGGGGAGGTCAGGGAGAGGACGAGGTGGGCCGAACGGGCAGAACCCAAGTGGCGGCTGGATTTGGTCCCCGAAGGGAAGGGGAAGGTCCGGGTGGGCGAGATCTTAGAGGTCTCCGTGCGGGCCATCTCCCTCAGGACGGGGAGGAGGGACGAAAGCTGTGGGGTCACGTTAAACCCGCTCTCTGTGGACCTTCCGGGCGTCACCTTCTCCATGGACGGCGGGCACACGTGGACCACAGCGCCCGCCGTAAAGTTGGACGGGGGGGAGGGGAGGTTCGTGTTGAAGGGGAGCAAAGAGGGCAAGGCACATATAGTCGCCACTGCCCCGAACTGTGCCCCCGGGGAGCTTACGGTCTCCGTAGTCTCCGGTAAGGAACGGAAGGTCATAGAGCTTGAATATTTGGACGAGGAGGGAAGGAACCGGCGTCTCCGCATAGAGTTGGAGGAGTAACCCTACCACCCGAGGAAGTTCCTCGCTTTCCCCCAGGAACTCTTAAGCTTAATATTCCTAACCTCTTCTGTTCCCACCGATAGCTTGATTTCGTGGCCGTTCCTGGCTATATTCCCAGGTAGATTATGGCAAAGATAGGGGAAGAGGACCTCGTACTTTTCTTCGTACCTTCCTGGGGAAGGAAGTACCTCCTGTGCATCAGGGAGAGACCGAAGTTTTCTACTCATAAGGGGACTTTCAACTTAGAGGAGACAGTTGGTAAGTCCTTTGGGGTGAGGCTGCTCTCCGACAGGGGGGAGGTGGGGTACGTGCTTAGGCCCACCTTAGAGGACCTTCTGATGCTGCTTCCACGAAGGACGCAGATTATGTATCCCAAGGACATAGGCATAACCCTCCTGAGGCTAGGGGTAGGAAGGGGGATGAGGGTGCTGGAGGTGGGCACCGGCAACGGGAACTTTACCTTGGCGCTTTCATATTTTGTGGGTTCCGAGGGAAGGGTGGTATCGCTGGAGAGGAGGGCTGACCACCTGAGCCACGCCAAGGAGAACTTGGCGAGGGCCCTCGGATGCCTGAAGAACATATCGCTCGTACAGGTGGAGGAGGAGATCTGGCCCTTCCCGGACGGTCCCCTCTTCGATGCGGCCTTCGTGGACATCGCAGAACCTTGGAAGGTCCTCCCCGAGGTCCTCAGGGTCTGTTCCCCCGGAGGACCGATAGGATGTATATGTCCGACTTATAACCAGTTGGAGATGACGGGGACCGAGATGGAGAGGTCGGGGATCGTGGACCTCGACGCCATCGAGGTGCTCTACAGGAAGATCCTCCCGAGGGAGGGTAGGACGAGGCCCCATCAGACCATGGTAGGGCACACCGCCTTCCTGATCTTCGGGAGGATCACATCGTAAGGGGGTAAGGATGGAGAAGATACGTTTGGGGTTCGTGCCCTCGCACAGGGTCCCGTTCGACGAGGATTGGGCGGTCGACATGAGGAGGAGGACCTTAGAGGTTTTGGGGAGGTTGGAGGAGGTGGAGGTGGTGGTCCCGGGGCCGGACCTGACG
>DTYS01000060.1 GCA_012961755.1 Candidatus Latescibacterota bacterium | reverse complement strand
GGTACATTCCGAAGAAAACTCCTACGATGACCGCGAAGGCGAAGGCGAGGATCATGGCCTCCGGAGTTACAACGGAGTGCCCTCCCTGGCCCCTCAGGAACCTCGGGACGAAGGTCCCCGCACCCACTATCATGTTCCCGAAGGTGTTCGCGAAGAAGACTCCCAAGAGGACCCCTATCATCCCCCCGGACATCGCCAGGACCGAGGACTCTGTGAGGAACTGGAGCAGGATGTCCCTCCTTCTGGCTCCTACGGCCTTCCTTATGCCTATCTCCCTGGTGCGCTCCGTGACCGTAACGAGCATTATGTTCATTATGCCTATCCCTCCCACCAGGAGCGATATAGCGGCTATGCCTGCGAGCATGAGCTTAAAAGTGCTCGCTGTCTTCTCTATCGTCTGCCTGAACTCCTCCTGGCTCCTTATCCGAAAGTCCTCGACCTGATCGTGGCGCTTAAGCAGAAGGGCCCTTACCTGTCTTTCTGCCTCCTTCAAAAGCTCCCCACTTTTGGCCTGCACGAGGATCCCCCCGACATCTTCTTCCCCTGTCACCCTCTTCTGGACGGTCGTTATGGGCAGGAGAACCTGATCGTCGAAGTTCATCCATCCAAGGGCTCCCTTCTCCTCCATGACACCTATGACCGTTACCCTCTCCCCCCTTATCTTTATCTCCTTACCTATGGGGTCATCCTCCCCGAAGAGCTCTTCCTTTACTGTCTTCCCTATGACGCAGACCTTGGCCCAGGACTCTATATCATCCTCGTCGAAGAACCTCCCCTCCTCGACATGGTGGTTCCTTATGTACCGATAGGAGGGCGTGGTTCCTATGATCCTGGTGTCCCATTCCTCGTCCAAGTACCTTACCGGGGCCGAGGTCCTAAGTTCGGGCGCGGCCCTCGCAACAGCAGGGCATTCCTTCTCTATCGCGAGCACATCCTCGTACGTAAGTCCCCTGGACCTACCCCTCCACTCCAGCGCCTGCTCCTTTCCCCTCGGTGGCCTGTAGAAGACAACAAGCACGTTCGAGCCCAGTTTCTCTATCTGGGATGTGACCTGGTGCCTGGCCCCCTCCCCAACCCCGAGCATGCCTATGACCGACGCGACACCTATGACTATCCCCAGTACCGTTAGGAAGGACCTCATCTTGTTGGCCAAAAGTCCCCTGTACCCCGAGGAGAGGCCGGAAATAAAGCTCCCTGCTATCCCTCCCCTCCGAGCTTCCTTCGGGGCATATCCTGTCCGAGGGGAGCTCGAACTCCTGACCTCCTCCCCTTCCACCCTCCCGTCCCTGATATGTATGACCCGGTCGGCGTACGCTGCCACCTCGGGATCATGCGTCACGAGCACTATGGTCCTTCCATCCCTGTTCAGCCTCCTGAAGACCTCCATGACCTCCCTGCTCGATCTGGTGTCCAGGTTTCCTGTGGGTTCGTCAGCGAGGATTATTGCCGGGTCGTTGACCAAGGCCCTCGCTATCGCCACCCTCTGCTGCTCCCCTCCGGAGAGCTCGTTCGGGTAGTGGCCGGCCCTGTGCTCAAGTCCCACGGCCTTGAGGGCCCCCAGGGCCTTCCTCTTCCTTTCCTTCCCCCGAACTCCCGCGTACAGGAGCGGAAGTTCCACATTTTCTAAGGCGGTGGCCCTGAAAAGGAGGTTGAAAGTCTGGAACACGAATCCTATCTTCTGGTTGCGGACATCGGATAGCTGATCGTCGTCCAACTTCTCGACGTTTTCGCCGTCCAAGGAATACTCGCCCGAGGAGGGCTTAGAAAGGCATCCCAGTATGTCCATGAGGGTGGTCTTACCAGAGCCAGAGGGGCCCATAACGGCCACGAACTCCCCCCTCCTCACATCTATCGAGAGCCCCCTCAGGGCTTGGACCTCGACCTTGCCCGTCCTGTAGACCTTCGTTATCTTCCTTGCCTCTATTATCGCTTCCGTCACGGCCTCCTGGGAGGTGGCGGCCCCATGGGCCTGAGCTTCTCCTCCTCGGCCACCACCACCTCACCTTCCCTGAGCCCAGATCTTATCTCAACCTTGACATCGTCCTCAAGTCCCGTCACGACCGGCCTTGGGACCGGCCTCCCGTTAACAAGGACCAGGACCCCTGTCCTCCCCCTCCTCCTTTGTACCGCCTCCTTCGGCACGCAGAGGACGTCCCTGGCCTCCCCGGCAATTATGTCCAGGTCCGCTGTCATCCCCGGCCTTATCCTTCCGTCCAGGTCAGTTATCTCGACCTCGACGGGGTAGACCACCACGTTGCCCCTGAGCACCCCTGCGGGGGCTATCTTTTTGACCCTTCCGTGGTAAACCTTACCCCTTATGGCGTCGAAACCTATCCTTACCTCCTGGCCGAGCCTCACCTTTGTGACGTCCACTTCGTTTATGTCCACCTTCACGACCATCTTGCTCAGGTCAGCTATAGTCATAAGTGTAGTTCCTCCACCCATGTAAGCCCTCGTGCCTGAGGTTATCATCTCACCCTCCTCCACTTTCAGGGAGGTCACCACCCCGGATATCGGGGCCTTTATCACTATGGTCTCGAGCGATGTGTCCTCGAGGGCCTGCTCCGGGACCGAGCCCCTCCCTCCCAACACCAGCCAGAGTTGTCTCCGGGCAAGGTCGTATTGGATCTCCGCCTTCCTGTACGCCTCCTCGGCATCTTCAACTTCCTTCTTAGCTATGAAGCCCCTTTCGTAAAGTGCCCTCTGCCGCTCGAGGTCCCTCCTCGCCCTCTCCAAGTCCAACCTCGCCCTCTCGAGCGAGGCCCTTGCCTGTGCTACCTGCTGCGCCTGGGACGACTCCTGCTGTATAAGGGCCAAAGGTTCGCCCACTACGACCGTGTCCCCCTCCTCTACGAAGAGCTTCTTTACCTCGCCGGCCATCTCGGACTTTACTTCCACGCTCGTCACGGGCTCCACCCTTCCGCTCTCCGTGACCTTAACTACTATGTCCCCCCTCTCCACAGGAAAAGTTTTAAACGGAGGTCCCTGGGGCTTTTTCTCCCTGGAGAAAGACCAGTAGGCTGCCCCTCCACCCAACGCCAAAAGGATCGCTATGGCCAGTACCTTCTTCATCCTACCTCCTGTACGGAGCTCGCCCCATGGCCTTATCCAGGGCAGCCTTGGCGGACAGGTGGTCGTAGATGGCCCTTGTGTAGTTCACCCTGGCCCGGGAGAAGGCTACCTGGGCGTCTATGACCTCGGTTATAGGGGCTACTCCTAATTCGTACCTTCCGAGGGCCACCTCGTAGCTCTCCCTTGCGCCTTCGACCTGTTTTTCGGAGAGCTTCACCCTCTCGGCGGCCGTCCTCAGGTTTATGTAGGCCATCCTCACCTCCAACCTTATCTCCCTCTTCATGTTCAGGTAGTTCAACTCTGACTCCTTG
>DTYS01000059.1 GCA_012961755.1 Candidatus Latescibacterota bacterium | reverse complement strand
GAGGTGGCCATGAGCAGGTTGTTCCCTCTGTTCTTAGCTCTGGCTGCATGTGCGTACGCTAAGAGGGAGGCACCCGGGGAGGTGCCAAGGTCGAAGGAGGCAGCGTTCGTTGAGTCCATAAGCCCGGCCGAGGTCAAGGTGCTGGCAGCAGGGATAGGTGTGGGGAAGGGGCTCACCCAGAGCGCCCTTTTAGACGCGAGGAGGTGTGCAGTACACTTCGTGCTCCTCGGTGGGACGGACCCACTGCTCCAGACCCAGGAGGAGAAGGAGAGGTTCCAACTCGTAAAGGATAAGTACTTAAGCCCGGAAAGGCTATCCAGGTACATAACCTGGGAGCAGGAGACCTTTGAAAGCAGGGTGAAGATGGAAAGAGGAAAGAAGCTTAAGATACGCAAGTACTTCGTCGTGAACAAAAAGCTCCTCAAGGAGGACCTCGTAGCAGATGGAATTGTGGCCGCAAGGGAGGAGATAACCGAGGCGTTGGGACTCCCGGTGATAATGGTCATTCCCGAAGTGCCCAAAGGCAAAAGCCCTACAGAGATGATAGCTCAGAACCTCAAGCTAAAGCAGGCCGCGCAGGTGATAGAGTCGTATCTGACGGCGAGAAAGTACGATGTGGTGGTGCCGGAGCAGATGCAGACAATACAGGGCTTGGCCGAGGCCCAGGCGGCCTTGAAGGAGTTCGAGGAGGATTACGCATACCAACTCGCCCTTTCGGTGGGGAGCGATGTGTACATCACCTTCACGGTGCAGGTGAACGAGCGGTATATAGGGACTACCCTCGTGCGCAAGGGGATGGTGGGCGTGAGGGCGTACGAGACCACGACGGCGAGGCTTCTGGGCACCGAGACCGGATACAGTGCGGAGAGACCTTCGCCCGAGGCCGTGGTGGTGGAGGAGGCCGTGCACGATGCAGTGGACAAGGTTCTGAGCCGGGTTATGGCGTACTGGAAGGACGACCTCAGGCGGGGGGTGCAGTATAAGGTGATCGTGAAGGTAGAGGGGGACTTCGACGAGGACGAATTGGACGACCTCACCATGGCGTTCTCAGAACTTCTGGACGAGCTGGCGGAGGATTACAAGGAGAACGTAGTGACCGAGGAGACCCTGGACTACCTCGTCTGGGCAGACCCTGAGAAGTTCGCCAAAAGCACGAAGTTTTACAGGGCCCTGAGGAAGGGGTTCGCCGAGAAGTTCCCTGACGGAAAGTTGAGGAGGATAAACATCAACAGGAAGTTACTCCTCCTGAAGGTGACGAGGTCTTAGGAGGTGGCCATGATGAGGATCTTTGCGATATTAGCTATCCTGGTCGCATGGCCGGCCTGCTGGGGGAGGCTTCCGGGGTGGGTGGAGACGCACAGACATCCTGGATATCCGCAGGGCAGGTACATATTGGGAGTCGGCATCTCCGAGAAGGACCCCGAGGACGCTGCCGATAAGGCCAGGCTCGAGGTCTTAAGGCAGATAAGGGTGAAGGTGGAATCCGAGGTAGAGCACAGGAAGGAGGCGTTCGGGCTCGAGGGGCAGGAGGCCGTAAGGGAGCAGTTCGTGGAAAGGACGAGGCAGATAGTCCGCGGGGAGGTCTCCGGGATAAAGATAGCCGAGACCGCGAAGGAGGACGGGAAGTGCTATGCCTTAGCCGTTCTGGACCGCCTCAGGTTTGCGGACGAGATAGAGGCTGAGGTCTCCGAAAAGGCCAGGGAGGTGGAAAGGCTCCTTGAGGAGGCGGAGGAGTTCGCTGACGAAGGGAAGGTGTCTGAGGCATTGGGGTCGCTCTCCCAGGCTTACGAGCTTTCCTGGGAGACTTCCGCCAAGCTCGCCCTCTACCGTGCAGTAGCCCCCGTCCCCGGGACGTTGGAGGCAGTCCTCCCGTCCAGGGTGCTCTCCGGGCTCAGGAAGGTGACCTCCGGGATCGTCATGGAGAAGGTTTCCGGGGACGGGCAGGAGGCGAGGGAAGGGGAGGAGCTTGGGCCCATGGTCGTGAGGGTCACGAGGGAGGGGAGGCCGGTGGAAGGAATCAGGGTGAGGTTCACCTATGCGGACGGCAAGAGGATAGATGAGATGACGACGGACCCCGAAGGGGAGGCTGAGGTCGAGCCGGTCGCCAGGGCGACCGGGCCCGGCGTAGGGGAGGTCATATCGAGGATAGTTATAGGGGGACTTCCGGAGGGGATGAGGCTTAAGGGACTTCCCGAGGTGAGGTTCTCGTATAAGGTGCTGAGGGAGGGGATCCCCGTGGCTGTGGAGGTCCGAGGACCCGCGGGGGAGAGACTTGAGGAAGTCGAGGGTAAACTCGGAAGGGCCTTGGGTAAGCTCGGATATCCATTGGACGATAGGTCACCGATAGTGCTTAAGGGGGAGGTAGAAGTCCAGGACGTTAAGGAAGTTCAGGGCTTCGGTGGGACGAAGGTTCTGGCGAACGTGAGGCTCACGATCTCTGTGACCGTGCTGCCTTCGGGGAGGATGTTAAGCTCAGCAGAGTCCTCGGGTAGGGGGATGGGGAGGGACGAGGAGAGCGCTGTGAGGGCGGCCCTCAGGAAGCTCAGGGTGGATAGGGCGGAGCTTGCGAGGGCCCTGAGGGAGGCGGAACCCGCTTTCTCGGAAGCTGCCGGGGAGCTTGCGAGGATGCACTTGGAACGGGCCCGTTCGGCTTTAAGGGAAGGAGACTATAGATCGGCGGTCAAGGAGTTGGAGAAAGTGCTACCTGAGGCCGAGGTTTACCCCGAGGCCCGGAAGCTCTTGGACGAGGCCAGGGCAAGGCTCGCCTCTAGGCCCCTTCCCACCGTTGTGGTGCTGAGGCCCGATGCTACGGGCTGGATTGGTCATAAGACAGCCGAAGCTCTGAGGGATATGCTGGTCACGGCATTGGTAAGGACCAGGAAGGTGGAAGTGGTGGAGAGGGAGAGGTTGAACGATGTCTTAGAGGAACAGAAGTTTGGAACTACAGGCCTTGTGGACCCCGAGACGGCCTCGAGGATAGGGAAGCTCGTGGGGGCGGAGTACGTGCTCTTGGGGAGGGTCGTGAGGAGGGGTGTGAAGGTGGAGGTGGACCTAAGGCTGGTCTCGGTAGGGACGGGGAAGGTGGTGGCCGCAAGCTCCGCAGAGGGGCTTGAGGAGGGACTCAGGGCCGTGGCCGAAGAACTTGCGAGGAAGCTGGTGGAGAAGGTGGAATAGGAGGGGAGGATGCGATACAGGGAACTCGGAAGGACGGGACTCAAGGTTTCGGCGGTCGGGTTCGGGTGCATAAAGTTCCGTGAGGTCCCAGAGGAAGAGGTTATAAGGGCCGTAAGGAGGGCCGTTGAGCTTGGGGTCAACTACTTCGACACGGCCAACTCCTACCACGACAGCGAAGAGAAGCTCGGAAAAGCTATCGAAGGAATTAGGGACAGGGTGATCATCTCGAGCAAGACCTACGCCCGGGAAGCCCAGGGTGCTTGGGAGCACATAGAACTCTCCAGGGAGAGGATGGGGGTGGACTACATAGATATATACATGCTCCACTCGGTAAGCGACGAGGAGACGTACAGGAAGGTGACGTCCCCCGGAGGTGCCTTAGAGGCCCTGGAGGAGGCCAGGGCCAAGGGCGTGATAGGGCACATAGGTGCGTCTATCCATAGGGAGCT
>DTYS01000058.1 GCA_012961755.1 Candidatus Latescibacterota bacterium | reverse complement strand
GAAGAGTTGTTCCGGCGGAAGTTCCCTTATGCACAGCCCGTTGAGCCATTCCAACTTCGTCTCGTCAAACACCGAACCCCTCTTGCCCATCCCCTCCAACGAGAACTCCTCTATCATCTCCTCCCCGGAGAGCTTTTCCCTCCCGTCCCCGGGGGACCATCCCAGGAGGGCTAAGAAGTTGGCCATGGCCTCAGGAAGGTACCCCTTGTCCCTGTAATCCAAAAGGGCCGTGGCACCGTGGCGCTTAGAAAGTTTACTCTTGTCCGGGCCTAATATCAAAGGGAGGTGGGCGAAATTGGGCGGCTCCCATCCGAACGCCTCATAGAGGAGGACGTGCTTCGGCGTACTCGATATCCACTCCTCAGCCCTCAGGACGTGGGTTATACCCATAAGGTGGTCGTCCACAACACTCGCCAGGTGGTATGTGGGAAAGCCGTCCGACTTGAGGAGGATCAGGTCGTCGAGCTCGGAGTTTCTGAAGACGATCTCGCCCCTTATGAGGTCCACGAACTTCGTCTCCCCTTCCAAGGGGACCTTGAGCCTTATGACGTTTGGTTCCCCCGCCTCTACCCTTCCCTTGACCTCATCCGGGGGAAGGTCCCTACACCTCCTGTCGTACTTAGGAGGTTCGCCCCTGGCCTGCTGCTCCCTCCTCATCCGCTCCAGCCTTTCAGGGGAGCAGAAACATCTGTACGCCCATCCCCTCTCCAGGAGGACGTCCGCATGCCTCCGATAGATCTCGACCCGCTCGGACTGGAAGTAGGGGCCCTCGTCCCAGTCCAATCCCAACCACCTAAGGCCCTCAAGGATATCCTCCAAGGCTCCCTCCACCACCCTGGAGCGGTCGGTGTCCTCTATCCTGAGGACGAAGGCCCCACCGTGATGCCTGGCGAACAGCCAGTTGAAGAGGGCAGTATGTGCGGAGCCCACATGAAGCCTTCCTGTAGGAGACGGAGCGAAGCGGACTCGCACCATGATCCCTCCGGTTTTACGGAAATATAACGATTTCCCCTTCCGAAATCAAGGGACAACTCCCATCTTTGGCTGACCCCCAAAGCGGGGACGGTGCTGGGGCCTATCACCAAATTTGGACATATAGGATCTGTGTCCGACTTGACAACGGTCAGGATTTCCCTTATCTTAGAGCTGACATAACCGTGGAGGTAAGAATGGGTATCGACAGGGGTTCCCCGGACCCTATGGAGTTCCAGAGGAAGATGGCCGAGTGGCTTAGGGATGTGATATCTCCCAAGCCGGGTGTCGTAGGGGAGGATGCTGGGGAGGATAAGCCTGAAGATAAACCGTCATCCAAGGTCAGGTTCGACCTCAAACCCGAGGAGCTTGAGGCCTATCTGGACGAATATGTAGTAAAGCAGGACAGGGCCAAGGCCGTCCTCGCCACTAAGATATGCACCCACTTCCACAGGATAAAGATGGAGCTTGAGAGCCCACAGGATCCCATACCAGGCGAGGTGAAGCCCAACATACTGATGATAGGGCCGACGGGCGTGGGAAAGACATATATCGTCAAGCTTATAGCCCGAAAGCTCGGCGTGCCCTTCGTCAAAGGCGACGCGACCAAGTTCAGCGAGACGGGATATGTTGGGGGCGATGTTGAGGACCTGGTCAGGGACCTCGTGCGCGAGGCAGGTGGGGACATAGAGCTCGCCCAGTACGGAATAATATACGTGGACGAGATAGACAAGATAGCGTCCTCCGGGACCACCATAGGCCCCGACGTATCCAGGACGGGCGTCCAGCGTAACCTTCTCAAGCTTATGGAGGAGACCGAAGTCGACCTCAGGGTCCCCCACGACATAATCTCCCAGATAGAAGCTATGATGCAGTTCCAAAGGACCGGGAGGATAGAGAGGAAGAAGATAAATACCCGCCACATACTCTTCGTCATGAGTGGAGCCTTCTACGGCCTGGAGGAAATAGTCCGCAGGAGGCTGAACCAGCAGGCCATAGGGTTTGGCGTGGAAAGGTCCCTCAGGGGCAAAAGCAGGATGGAGGTGCTCCAGTACGTCCAACCCGAGGACCTCATAGAATACGGGTTCGAAAGCGAGTTTGTGGGGAGGCTTCCGGTGGTCGTGGTGTTGGACGAGCTTACGGTGGAAGACCTCTACGAAATACTCAAGAACCCTAAAAGCTCCGTCGTCCAGTCCAAGAAGAGGGATTTCAAGGCATACGGTATAGACTTGGAGTTCACCGACGTAGCCCTTCGGCGCATAGCTGAGAGGGCTCACAGAAGGGGCACGGGAGCCAGGGCACTGGTGAGCGTCTGTGAGGAGGTCCTCTTGCCCTTCGAGAAGAAGCTCCCTTCGACGTCCGTCCGTCGCCTTACGGTCACGGAGGAGATGACAGAGGACCCGGAGGGGGAACTCGAAAGGCTCCTCAGGGAGGCTCCTGTAAGGGAGTTCGAGGAGGAGTTCAGGAAGGAGCACGGCATTCGCCTGAGGTTCTCCGAGGAGGCCCTGCGTTGGATAGAGGAGGAGTCCACAAGGAGGGAAACCAAACCTGAGGAACTATGCCGTGAACTTCTCAAGGATTACGGATACGGACTCAAGCTCGTGAACGCTGAAGAGTTCGAAGTTACCGAGGAAGTGCTGGAAGATCCTAAGGGGTACCTGGATAGGCTGATAAAGTCCTTCTACGCCAAGGCCTCATCGTAGTCCACAGGTCCCCCCACGTCTTAACAACTTCAACCCGAAGTCGGCCCCTAACCCCGTGATCGTCCCCGTGATCCCTGCGGCCCAAAGGAAGGCAGGAAGTAATGACCATACGGCCGTCCGTACGAGAAGATGGACGAGGACAAGCTGGGTTAAATTGTGCGTCAGGGCCCCCCATATGCTGACCCCGACCACGCTGAACGTGTCCCCGAGGGTCCCCTTCACGAGCGCCATGACCCCCCACGCCGCGATCCCACCCCCCGCCGAGAGCACGAACCCCGGACCGAAGCCGAGGAAGACCCCTCCCAACAACACCCTTAGCACGGCGACCCAGAACGCCGGCCTCGCCCCGTACAGGTAGAGGGCCAAGATCGTGGCGATGTTCGCAAGACCTATCTTCGTCCAGGGAAGTGGCCTGGGAAGGGAACTTTCTAAGAGGGATAGGGCAGCACCTCCGGCGACCAGCAGGGCGAGGTGGGTCACCGGAGCACCGCATCCGGCCCGTTCCTGCCCTTTATCGTAACCGCGACCCTGTTCGGTATACAAACCACCACCTCCCCGGGCCTCCTCACCGGCCCGGAACGCACGCAGAGCTTTTGAGGACATGGAGAGGAGATTATCTTGGCTTCCCCCCCACCCACGACCACATATGTCGTGCCCAAGGGACCCTCCACAGCTAAGGTATCCGGTTGGTCTACGTTTACCTCCGCGATCGAGCCTTCGGACCCCACTATTACGGCCACCTCCCCCCCCTCCCTCGGCCAAAACGCCCAAACTAGGCTCGAACAAAGCAGACCGGCCAGGAGGACCCTATCGGCCGGGGTCAAGGTGTTCCAGATCCGCCTCAGATCAGACCCCGTCTGTCCATGTCCTCCAACACCCACCAGGCAGCCTCCACCAGGTCCTTCGCCACGAAGCCCGGCTTCGGGGCCCCTTTACTCTTCACCATCTCCAAGGTCTCCTCGCCGCGTCCTGTGAGGACGAGGACCGTCCTGGCCTTCACCCTGCGGCCGAGCTCTATGTCGGAGTGCATGTCCCCTATAACGTAACTTTTCTTAGGGTCCATCCCGTGCTCGGAGGCAGCCCTCAGGACCATACCGGGCTCCGGCTTTCTGAACGGACAGGCAACCCGATACGCGGGGATCCTGGCCTCGGGATGGTGGGGACAGTAGTAGAAGGCGTCGACCTTGGCCCCCCGTCCCTCGAGGAGTGATGCTAAGGCTCCGTTCACCTCCTCGACATCCTCCTCGGTGCAGTATCCCCTTCCGACGGCGGATTGATTGGATACCACCACGATCGGGACCCCGAACTCGCCTAAAAGCTTTATCCCCTCCGCAGCCCCGGGCAGAAGGACCAGCCTTCTCGGGTCCACGACATATCCGAAGTCCTCGTTTATCGTGCCGTCCCTATCTAGGAACACCCCCGGCCTTTTCCCCATATCTCTTCCGAAACCACTCTGCCGTCCTCGCGAGGCCCTCCTTCAGGGACACCCTTGGGCTGTACCCGAGAAGCTTCCCGGCCTTAGTTATATCGGCCAACGAAGCTCTGACATCGCCTGGCCTGGGAGGGCCGTGTCTAACCTTCCCCTCGACCCCCATTATCTCCATCACGGCCTCGGCGAGCCTGTTTATGGTGACCTCCTCGCCCCTCCCTACGTTGAACACTTCCCCAGCAGCACCTTCCGCCTCGCAGGCCGAGACCGTGGCCCTTGCGACGTCCTCCACGAACACGAAGTCCCTGGTCTGTTCCCCGTCCCCGAATATGACTATCTCCTCTCTCCTCAAGAGCCTTCCTAAAAATATGGATATTACCCCGGAGTACGGGGAGTCAGGGTCCTGACAGGGGCCGAACACGTTGAAGTACCTGAGCACAACGGCCTCAAGGCCGTAGGTCTCGTAGAACGCCCGACAGTAATGTTCACCGGCGAGCTTTGAGGCAGCATAGGGCGAGAGGGGTTCGGGGGCCATGTCCTCGGTGTTCGGGAGGACGGGGGAGTTACCGTAGGCCGAAGCCGACCCGGGGAAGACGACCCTCTTCACGCCAGCATCCTTGGCGGAGAGGAGCACGTTCAGGGTTCCCCCGACGTTGACACCTTCAACCTCTAAGGGGTCCTCCACCGAGCGGACGACGGAAGCGACAGCGGCCTCGTGCACCACGAAGTCCACCCCTTCCATAACTTCCCTCAAGAGATCGATGTCCCTGACGTCCCCCTTCACAAATTCGACCCTGTCCCCTATCCCCTCTAAGTTTTCTATCTTACCCGTCGAAAGGTCGTCCAAGACCCTGACCTTCTCCCCCAGATCCACGAGAAGCCTACACACATGGGAGCCTATGAACCCTGCACCCCCGGTCACAAGGTACGTGCTCATCGACCTCCTCGCTCGGGCACTTCCTTAGGGTCCTCTTCTAAAGCTTCCTCCCTTGAGAGGTAGATCGAGAAGAACCTGTCCAGTTTAGCAAGCTCCAACACGTCCAGAACCTTAGAAGGAACGCAACACAATCGGACGCCTTGAGGTGAGTTTCTGAGGATATGGACCAGAGCTCCAAGCCCGTAACTGTTTATGTACTTCAAGTTGGACATGTCCACCACGACCGGCCCTCCTTGGGTCCTGGTCTCCTCGAAAAGTTCCTTCAACTCGTTAGCGTTCTCGGCGGAGAGCCTCCCGTCCAAGATGAACACCCGACAACCCTTTTCCCTAAGCACCTGCATATGTCCTCCAAATCTAGATTCCTTCCACAACCCGGACCTTCCCCTCCATCGTTAAGGACCTATCCCTTCGGTCGTCCATCCTTAGGGACGTCACGACCCTCACAGCGTCCTCAAGTACGGCCCGGTGCATATCCCCTACGAGCTTAAGTATCTCCTCTACTGACCCCTCGACCACGGTGGCCATGGGCGTTAGCTCGTACTTAAGGCCGGAGGTCCTCACGACCTCTAAGGCCTTGGCCACGTATCTGCTTACGGACGGAGAACCCGTGCCCAAGGGCACGACCGATATCTCGGCTACAGCCATCTTCCCTCCTTTCTCAGCACGAAGTGGACCCTATCGCCCCTCTCCTCCTCGGTCCTCCTGAAAGTGAAATCCGGGAAGGCACCAAAAAGCTCGAAAGGACTTTCCCTTATGCGTTCCAGGACCCACTTCACTGGGTATATCCACTGTATATGTGTCTCACAGTAGGCCTCTGGGTCCTCCAAGAAGCGGACCTTAAAGTAGGTGTACTGTATCCGCTCCTCCGGGTCGTACCTGCTCCTCCTCTCGTAAGAGAACCCGGGCCCAAAATCGATCTCCGTGTAGTCCCTGAAGTACTTGAGAGAGTTAGCTTCCGTACATATGTCGAAGATGAAGGCACCCCCCGGCCTCAGGTGCTCGTAGGCCTGAAGTAAAGCTTCGTGGATCTCGTCCTCCCGTAGGTAGTTTATACTGTCGTACACGCACAGTAGCACGTCGAACTCCCCCAACGGACTCAGGTCCCTAAGGTCGGCACGGACGAAGTCCACCTCCGCCCCCACGGCCTCCGCCTTCTCCCTCGCCACCTTCAGCATCGCCTCGGATATGTCGCATCCTAAAAGCACCCTCTCCCCACGCCTCCAGAGTTCTAAGGCTATGTTGCCCGTGCCACAGGCGAGTTCGCATATCTCGGGCCCTTCGAGCCCCGAGCGGGTCCATAGGGCCTCCAAATATCCCGCCCACCTTCGGTAGTTCACGTGCCTCATTATGAAGTCGTATATGGAAGCTATAGCTTCGTAAGGATCCCTCTCCATAGCTCAGCAGAAGAAGATGGGACCGCTACGTGCCCTTCGGCCTGTCCCAGTACGCGTAGGTAGATCAGGTCGTGGAGCCGGAACCTGGGTCGGGGACGTCGAAGGACTCGAGTCCCAAAGCGTAGGACAGATATCGTGAAGCCCGAGGGGAGGAGTTGTATACCTCCTCGAACGCCGAGAAATCCTTGCAGTAGAGGCCATGTGCCCCTAAAAGCTCTTCGTTGGGGGAGGCTCGAAGGCCTCCCGATACAAACAGGAGGGACAATATGTTGGGTCTATCGGCCATCAGTCCAAGGGTTTAAGGAAGTCCATTAGGTTGTCGGAGAATATCTTCCTCATGTCCTCCTCGCTCCTTCCTAGCAACTCCTTCAGTATCATCCTCTCCCTCTCGTACAGCTCCCTCCCGTATTCCCCAACCGTGGTCGCCCTCGAATCCGAGCCCCAAATGAGCCTGTCGGGCCCTAAGTACTTCAGGGCCTTATCCAGGGCCTCCTGCCTGTAGAACCCGGGAGCGCCCGGCGTGATGTCTATGTACATCTGCATCCTGGAGACGTCCCCTCCGACCGCCGACCTGAAGTGGCCTGCTGTCGCCAGACATTCGTCGGTCCAGGGCCAGGAGATGTGGGCGAGGGCGAACTTCACCTTGGGGAAGTGGAGCATAACCTCGTAGAAGCACGGCCTGCAGAACCTGGAGGAGTCCCCGAAGCCCCAGAGTATCCCGGAGTGGAAGATTATAGGTATGCGCAGCTCCTGGGCCTTCTCGTAGACGGGGAATATGAATTCCTCGTACGGGTACCAGTGGTCAGGTATCATCTTGCATCCTACAAGCTCCTTTTCAACTATCGCCCTTTCCAGCTCCTCGACTGCACCCTCGTGCCTCGGCTCTATCCAGCAGAAGCCGAGTATCCTTTCCGGGGCCTCGGACCGTATCCGGGCTACGTAATCCGTGGCTTCCCTCATCCTCTCCGGGGTGTCGCCGTACGGGGCGAAGAGGACCATCCTCTCTACCCCTCCCTCGTCCATGGACCTCAGGATATCCGAGGCCTTCTCGTCGCCCTTAGAGTGTACGTGGCAGTCGTTGTGCATATCCTTCCTCCCAAGTCCTTGCACACTCCAACAGTAGGCCGCGCATAAGAAACCTTGAAGTTCATGTCGACCTACTGCGGGGAGTCCATGCCCCTCTCCACCCTGTACATGAACATCTCGTATAGCCTCCGGGTCATAGGCCCAACCCTTCCGGAACCTATCCTCCTCCCGTCCACCGAGACCACCCCCAGGACCTCCTCCCCAGTAGCCGTGAGGAAGGCCTCGTCCGCCTCCAGCAGGGCCTCGTACGGGAGGGGTCCCTCCTCCACTGGTATGCCTTCTTCCTTGGCCATCTCTATCACCAGACCCCTGGTTATCCCCGAAAGTATGTGGGGCCCCTCCTGGGGGGTGAAGAGCCTCCCGTCCCTCACCGTGAAGATGTTGGTGTGGGACCCTTCGGTTATGTACCCACCTTCCACGAATATGGCCTCGTACGCTCCGGCCTCCCAGGCCTTCTGAGTGGCCAGGACGTTCGGGAGCAAGTTTATGGACTTTACGTCCCTCCTTCCCCACCTCACCTCGGGCAGGGTTATGACCTTGACCCCGCTCCGCCTGAGCTGGTCCGGGACCCCCTGAAATTCCCTCACGGTTACCAGGAGGGTGGGCTTCAAAGAGGCGGAGGTCCATGCGTGCCTTCTGGGAAGCACCCCACGTGTTACCTGTACATATACCAAGGCCCTCGGGATCCCGCTCCTTTCGTAGGTCTCAAGTATCCTCTCCCTCACCTCGTCCACGGTTATGCCCGTTATCCCGACCTCTGAGAGGCTCCTTTCGAGCCTCCTCAGGTGCCTGTCCAACGCCCAGAGCCTGCCGTTGTAACTTTCGACAACCTCGTACACCCCGTCCCCGAACTGATACCCCCTGTCGTCCACTGGAACCTTGGCCTCATATGTTGGCAAGAACTCTCCGTTCAGGAAGGCTATCTCGGGCATGGTTCCTCCTAGCGGCCTCCCCTCGCCCAGGCCGTGTACCAGAGGTCCGCCACGAGCTGCGCTCCCTCGGCAAGCCTCCTGGCGGCGAACCTCACCGCCTCCGGCGTGGTCCTCTCCAATTCTCCCCTGTTGTCCAAGGCGTAGACCTCCTTCACGAAGCCATGTGACCTCTCCATGGCCCTCACCAGGGCCTCCTTTACATTTCCAAGTTCCTCGGGAGGATGCACATAGGGTAGGACGTCCTTAACGTCTATGTGCTCGACCAATTGGCCCTCGAACCTTTCATGTATCCCCTTGTTCGATATAACAACCCCCCTTTCGTCCACCCTACCGTCGTAGTGCACGGTGAGGTGGAGGGGCTGGGAGAGGTCCTCCGCAAAATGAGCCAGGCTCCCAGCGAAGAAGAGCGCCTGGACCTGGAGGCTCGGGTCGGAGGGCTTCTCCTTGAGCTCCCCGAAGACCCCCTTCAGGGCCTCGTACAGCTCCAATATGTGGTAAGGGAGGAACCCGGGTATGCGCCCGTTCCCCCCGCACCAGTGTTCCATGGCCGAGAACCTGTCGGGGAACTTCTCCAGGAACTTGCCAAGGGGAAGGTCCAGAAGCTCTAAGTCCATGAAGTGATCCCACCTCCAGCCTAAGTGGACCAAATCGCCGTACTTCTTCCACCTGTCGGGAGCTGCCGAGAGCGGGACGAGCACATCCCCGGAGGCCCTGAGGAACCTCGGCATATCGCTGGGAAGCATCCTCATCACGGCCTCGGTAGCTATCCTGTGTCCCCTCTCCCACCAAGCATCCGCCCGGCCCAGTATAAAGATGAAAAGTGCCGCGTACATATTCTGATCCGTCCCGGGAACCCAGGCGAAGCCTGACGCACTAGGTCCTCATAACCCCACGGCCTCCGCCACGGCGTCCAGGTCGGCCTCGACCGTGGTCGGTTTCCTAGCCGTGGCCACCGCCCTGTCCGGATCCTTGAGCCCGTGGCCCGTGAGCACGCATACTACGGTCTCCCCTCCCCTGAAGAACCCCTTCCTGCTCAGCTTTACGACCCCGGCGACCGATGCCGCCGAGGCCGGCTCCACGAACATCCCCTCGAGCTCCGCCAACATCCTGTAGGCCCTGAGTATCTCCTCGTCCGTGACCGTATCTATTAGCCCTCCGGACTCGTCCCTCGCGGCCACGGCCCCCTTCCAGCTCGCAGGGTCGCCTATCCTTATGGCCGTGGCTATGGTTTCTGGGTTCGGAATGGGATGTCCCCTCACTATCGGGGCCGCGCCCTCGGCCTGGAAGCCCAGGACCTTGGGGAGGGAAGAAATTCTACCCCTTTGGTAGTATTCCTTGTACCCCTTCCAGTAGGATGTTATGTTCCCTGCATTCCCCACAGGAAGTACATGGTAATCGGGGGCCCTCCCCAAGTGGTCGCAGATCTCGAAGGCTGCTGTCTTCTGGCCCTCTATCCTATGAGGATTTAAGGAGTTGACCAAAGTTATCGGGTACTTCCCGGCGATCTCCCTCACGATCTCTAACGCCCTGTCGAAGTTCCCCTTTATCTGTATAACCTGGGCCCCTTTGACCATGGCCTGCGCGAGCTTCCCCAAGGCTATCTTCCCCTCAGGGATGACTACCACCGCCTTTATTCCCGCCCTTGCGGCGTAGGCTGCGGCGGATGCCGAAGTGTTTCCGGTCGACGCGCATATGACGGCCTTGGCCCCCACCTCCACCGCCTTGGACACGGCCACGGTCATGCCCCTGTCCTTAAAGGAGGCCGTCGGGTTCAGGCCTTCGTATTTAAAGTAAAGCTCGAGCTTCAACCCCAGCTCCTCCACGAGCCTGCAGGACGGGATGAGAGGAGTGTTCCCCTCAAGCAGCGTTATCACCGGGGTGTCCTCGGAGACCGGAAGGTATTTCCTGTATTGTTCTATCACCCCCCTCCAGACCATCTAACCTCCCTTCTAAAGTTGTTCCACCCTTATGACCTGTGTCCTCCCCCTTACGACCTCGAGCTTGTCTATCCGGGCTACGGCCCTCCTCACGGCGTCCTCCCTGGCCTCGTGCGTCATCATGACGATGGGTACGGCCTCCTCGGCCCTACCCTTCTGTATGACCGAGGCTATGCTTATCCCCTCGCTCGCGAGGACCTCGGCTATCTGGGCGAGCACCCCGGGTCTGTCCACGGCCGAGAACCTGAAGTAGTAAGGCATGACGGCCTCCTCCACGGGCATAAGCTTTAGCCTGGAAGAGTCCAGAAGTTCCCCCACCCTTGTGCTCGCCCCCGAAAGCCTCCTGGATGCCAGGGACACCAAATCCGATGCCACGGCCCTGGCCGTAGGCCTTCCTCCGGCCCCCTTTCCGTAGAAGAGCTGATGTCCCACCCTCTCTCCCACGAGCTCCAAAGCGTTGAACTCCTCCCTCACGTTTGCAATAATAGACCTGCGCGGGACCAAGGTAGGGTGGACCCTCGCCTCGATCCCTTCCCCCACCCTCTTCGCCATCGCCAGAAGCTTGACCTTGTAACCGAACTCCCCAGCGTACTCTATGTCCTGAGGGGTTATTTCCTCTATCCCCTCATAAAATATTTCCCCAGGGGATGCGGCCGTGCCGAACGCCACCCTCAGGAGCACTACGAGCTTCTGAAGGGTATCCCTACCGCTCACGTCCAAGCTAGGGTCCGCCTCCGCGTATCCTGCCTCCTGTGCCTCCCTCAGGGCCTTGGAGAAGGGTAGGCCGTCCTCGTCCATCCTCGTAAGGATGTAGTTCGTGGTGCCGTTAAGTATGCCGTAAAGCCTCTCTATCCTCTCCCCTGCCAGCCCCTCCCTGAGTGCCCTTATTATAGGCATTGCCCCCCCCACGCTCGCCTCGAACCCCACATCCACCCCGGCCTCCAACGCTGCACGGAATATCTCATCTCCGCACTGCGCCAGAAGGGCCTTGTTGGCCGTTACGACGTCCTTGCCCCTGGCTATGGCCTCCAGAACATATGTCCTTGCGGGCTCTATCCCTCCTATAAGCTCCACTACTATCCCGACCTCCTCGGATTCTATCACCTCTTCGGCGTCCATGGTCAGAAGCTCCTTCGGGACATCCACCCCTCTGGAAGTGACGATGTCGAAGTCGGCTACCTTCTTAAGTTCGAGCCCAAAGTCGGGCCTCTCAATCCCCTCCAGGAGTAGCCTCACCACCTCGGAGCCCACCGTCCCAAAACCTATAACCCCGACGCCGATGTAAGGCTTCATCCTCCCTCCTTCCGCCAGCAACTCAGGGTCACGGCTTCGTGCACCTACTCGAAGGTCCCTGCTCCCGTAAGTACCTCTTCCAGAGGTCCGGTCTCCTCTCCCTCGTGCGGCACACGGACTCTTTCAAGCG
>DTYS01000057.1 GCA_012961755.1 Candidatus Latescibacterota bacterium | reverse complement strand
ATCCTCAACGACATATACACCGATGTAGGGCCGGTCTCGATCGCCATCGTCAAGAACGGAAAGTTCGAGTTCTACTCCGAGGAGGAGCTGGGGATATACCTTTGCAGGTATGTTAAAAGGGAGGGTAGATGAGGTTCAAGGTGGGAGTTGCCTTAACCTTCTGCCTCTTAAGCTCCGTGCTATTCGCCCGCACGGGGACCAAGGCGAAATATGTGGGGGCCGAGGTCTGCATATCGTGCCACAAGGCGGACTCGTTAGGCAACCAGTTCAGAAGGTGGCTGGGGACCCCCCATTCAAGGTCCTGGGTCATGCTCCAGGGGAAGGAGGCCAAGGAGTTCGCAGGAAAGATGGGGATAGAGGACCCTCAGAAGAGTCCCACCTGCCTCAGGTGTCACGCCCCAGTCTTCAGAGATACTTCCCTCTGGTGCAAGAGCTTCCATCCTGAGGACGGGGTCCAATGTGAAGCTTGTCACGGTCCGGGTAGCCTCCATGTGAAGGCCATGAAGGCTGGGAGGATGATCGAGGAGGCGATGTTGCCCAAGCCCAAGGGCAAGAAGTTCTGTACTGTGTGCCACGCAGGTGCACCTCACCCTACGGAGAAGTTCGACTACAAGAAGTTCTGGAGGAGGGTGGTACATCCCCTAAGGAAGAAGTAGTAGGCCGAGGATGTTATAGAGCACGGGGGAGGCTTGAGCTTGTGTCTTGTCATCTTCTTCTGGGGGACGATATTAGCTGGTCCTCCTTTGCCTTATAAGGGACAGGTCTACAGGAGCCTTCCGGACACCGTGAGGTTCCCCGGGCCGAGGAAGGCGAGGGGGGACACGGCCGTCCAGGAGGTGAGGATAGGGCTCTTCGGTCCGTCCCTCAAGTCGAAGCCCGGGATATCGACTCCCCAGGAGGCGAGGATGGGCCTGAGCTTATTTAGGGGGGCGAAGCTGGCACTGGACGAGGCGAACGAGGAGGGGGGATTCGGAGGAAGGCCGTTCGTGTTGGTCCACAGACAGGTGGACGGTCCCTGGGGGATAGCGAGCAGGGAGATGGTAGGGTTGGTGTACGAGGACGAGGTATGGGCGATATTGGGTTCTGTCGACGGGCCTAACTCCCATATAGCCGAACAGATATGCACTAAGGCCTGGGTTCCCGTCGTGACGCCCACGGCCACCGACCCCTCCCTCACCCAGGTTAACGACCCCTGGCTCTTCAGGTGCATACCCACGGACGAGGACCAGGCCATTGCCTTGGCCGAATATATATTTCGTATAAAAGGTTACACTAAGGTCGGGGGCGTATTTTTGGACGGTGACGACGAGAACTACGGAAGGATAGGGATTAGGGAGTTTGAGAGGACCGCGAGGAGGATGGGGCATCCCTTGACCATAAAGGTGGGATTCAGACTCGGACAGAGGGATTTTTCCGATCAAGTTGAGCTTGTGATGAAGGACGGGCCGGAAGCTCTGGTCATCTGGGGGACTCCTGAGGAGTCCGGAAGGTTCGTGAGGGAGCTGAGGGAGGTGGGGCTTAAGCAAGACATCTTCGGGAGCAGTATGCTGGCCGTGCCCACCTTCCTCGAGGCTGCTGGGAGGTGGGCCGAGGGGGTCACCGTCGTCTGGCCGTACGATCCTTCTAGGGAGGACACGCTGAACCTCAAGTTCAGGGAGAGGTTCGAGGAGACCTACGGGGAGTCCCCGGACTTCTACGCAGCTTACGCCTACGATGGTATGAGGATGATAATACATGCTATAAGGAAGGCAGGGCTCAACCAAGGGAGTATAAGGGACATCCTCGCTGGGATCAGGGGTTTCCCCGGCGTCACCGGTCCTATAACCTTAGACGGTTCGGGGAACAGGGTGACTTCCTTAAAGCTTGCGGTCGTCAGGGGCAGGAGGTTCGTAGATACCGGATGGAGTTGGAGCTATCGAGAACTCATCCCAACCTTCCCACAGCCTCCCCCCTGACCTCCTTCCTAACCTTCTTGCTTTCTACCGTAAGGGCCTCTCGGTTCCCTTCCGTTATCCGGACGAGCTTGGGAGGAGGGTCGGAAGGGAGGACGTTGGCCAGTTCGGGCCCTAAGAGTTCCCCAAGGACGTCGGGACCCCAGCCTTCCGTAAGCTTCCATACACCCTCTCTGCCTTCCCTCCTGAACATTTCCCCTACCGCTGCCAGGACGAGGGCGTTTCCCGAGATGCAGGCAAGTTCTGCCTCCCTCAGGGCGTAACGGTTGCCGTTGAAGGATATCGTAAGCCCTCCGCGGGACCTCAGCCATCTGAAGGCCTCCATGTCCGTTATGCTGTCGCCCACGTACAAAGCGTGCTCAGGGCGGACTCCCTCCCTTGTCAGGGCGTCCTCCAGAGCCCTGGCCTTCTCCTCGCCACCCACAGGACGTACATCCTCGGCCATCCTCCAGCACAAGGTCCCCGGGAGCACCTTCCAGAATATCTCGTCCATCCTGAGCACCACCTCGCGGGATTCGGGGTCGAGATCGCTGGGGGCCTTCGCCTCCGGGGGGAGCTGGATCAGTGGCATGCCGACTATCTCCTCGAGCAACCCGCTCAGCAGCCTCCTTTCTTCCTCCCTCACTTCGTATCGGTCGAAGGCGACCTCGGTGCTGTAGGTGTGGTCCTCGGGGAGGTCCAACGCACGACACAGGACCCTTACGTACGGACGGTAGCTCGTGCTTATCATGTAGACGGACATACGGGCCTTTAGGAACCCTATTACTTCCTTCGCTCCGGGCATAAGAAGGAGGGTAGCTTCGGAGAACTTCTCGGCGTCCCTTTCGGAGACCCCGTAGGCTCTGAGGAACGGGAGGATGAGCCTGAGCGTGTCCCCGGGCCTGTACCCGGGCTTCCCCACGACATCCGCAAGGTAATCGTCGTACCTGCTGACCCTCTCGAAGAAAGCGGCTCCCTCGGGAAGGAAGTGCTCGCAGAGTTCGTACGCGTTGTCGTTCTTCGAAACCGGGCCTTCGCAATCTGTGGCGTATAGCTTCAGAGGAGCTGCCTCCCTGGCCTTCATCCCTCCTCCTTCGCGAACCCTATGCTTCCTGTCCTCTCCCTCCTTAAAAGCAGGACTATCTGCTCGCCAGGGCCCACGCTCCTGAGGTTGGAGTCCACTATCTCCCAGCCGTCTTGGACCAAGGAATTAAGCTTCTCGTTGATGGCGTCCTTGCCCCTCCCCCCGAGGAGGGGGACCTGCTCCACCTTCATCCGGACCAGCCTATATTCCCACTTAGCCATATCCCCTCCGATCATAGCCATTCCTTTATGCTCTTGGCTATCCCCTGGCCGTCCAACCCTAAAATCCTCAAGATCTCCCCCCTTCTGCCCTGTTCCACGAACCTATCCGGTATCCCGAGCCTGAGCACCCGGACGGAGGAAAGCCCGGAGTCCTCTAAGTACTCCAAGACCGCGCTCCCGAACCCCCCCGAAAGCGAGCCCTCCTCGACGGTCACCACGGGTCCGAGTTCGGAGGTCTTCAGGAGGAGCTCACCGTCCAAGGGCTTGACGAACCTCGCGTTGACGACTCCGAAGGAAAGCCCCTCGGCCTCTAAAATCCTCGAAGCTTCCAGTGAAGGGTAGACCATGGAACCCAAGGCCCATATCGTGCCGTCCCTGCCCTCCTTGAGCACCTCGGCCCTTCCCACGGGAAGCGGCTCGACCTCCCCGGAGAAGTCGGTCCCCGGCCCCTTCCCCCTCGGATACCTCAGAGCTATAGGTCCCTCTTCGTAGTTCAACGCCGTAAGTAGCATGGCCTTAAGTTCCCTCTCGTCCTTAGGGGCCATGACCACCATATCCGGGACCATCCGGAGGTAGATGAGGTCGAAGGTCCCGTTATGTGTGGGACCGTCGTCCCCAACTATCCCCGCACGGTCTATGGCGAAGACGACGGGAAGCTTCTGCAGGGCTACGTCGTGGATTATGGGGTCCAGGGCCCTCTGGAGGAAGGTCGAGTATATGGCCGCCACGGGCCTCATGCCGGCAGCCGCGAGTCCTGCTGCAAAGACTACAGCGTGGGCCTCGGCTATACCCACATCGTAGAACCTTTCCGGGAAGCGTTCGGCGAAATATTTGAGCCCTGTGCCATCCTTCATGGCTGCGGTGATGGCCACTATCCTTTCCCTTCCCTCCGCGAACTCCGTCAGGGACCTCCCGAACACCTCGGAATATGTGGGTCCTTCGCCCTTTATAGGGGTCCCCGTCTTGGGGTCGAACCTACCTAGGCCGTGGAACGTGGTAGCGTCCTCCTCGGCCGGTTTATACCCCTTGCCCTTGACCGTGTATATGTGGACGAGGATGGGGCCCTTGAGCTCCTTTACCTGCTGGAGCACAGATATGAGGTAAGGGAGGTCGTGGCCATCTATCGGGCCGAAGTACCTGAACCCCAACCTCTCAAAGAATATTCCCGGAACTATAAGGGCCTTGAGGCTCTGGTCTATCCTTCGCACTATCCTCCTAACCTGCTCGCCGAGGAAGGACAGCCTGCCCGTCAGTTCCCATATGTCGTTCTTGAGCCGGTTGTAAGCCTGGGCGGTTATTATGTCTGTGAACACCCTCGACATAGCACCAACGTTGGGGGATATGGACATACGGTTGTCGTTGAGGACCACTATCATATCCTTCCTGAGCGCCCCCGCGTTGTTTATCCCCTCGTAGGCAAGTCCTCCGGTCAGGGCGCCGTCCCCTATGACGGCTACGACCTTATAGTCCCCACCCGTCATATCCCTGGCGCAGGCGAACCCTAGGGAGGCGGAGATGGATGTGCTTGCATGGCCTGCACCGAAGGGGTCGTAGGGGCTCTCGGAACGCTTGGTGAACCCGCTTATACCTCCGAGCTGCCTTAAGGTGTGGAACTTGTCCCTCCTTCCAGTTATAAGTTTATGTGCGTAAGTCTGATGGCCGACATCCCATATTATCTTATCCTTAGGAGCGTCGAAGACGTGATGTAGCGCCAAGGTGAGCTCGACCACACCGAGGCTCGGAGCCAAATGCCCACCTGTGCGGGAGACTACGGATATTATCCTCTCCCTTATCTCCTCGGCGAGCTGTTCAAGTTCGGATAAAGTCAGTTTTTTTATGTCCTCCGGTCCGTTCACGGAATCTAAGATGGGCATATCGCCTCCTCAGAACGAAAGCGAAAGCAACCCCGCAAGCAGAGCCAACACCAACATCCTCTCCATCCACCTTCTACCTCCTCCGATGACCTCCCTTCGGATCGGAGAGTTGCCCTCATCCTCCCTCACGACATCTTCATCCACGCCTTCCAGCCACCCGGTCCAGTTTACGACCCCGGAACGGTCGGAGAGCCTGAGGAGTACGGATATCCTTCCCCTCCTCCGCATGCCGTCCCTCCAAAGTTTTCCGCTCGGCCTGTACCAAAGGCCCAGGTCCACGACCCTGAAGGAGAGCTTGTAATCCCAGTCCTTCCCGGAGAGCACGGTGTATCCTCTCTCCAGAAGTACAGACGTGATTGCATCACTGAAAAGCCAAGCATAGGAATGGGTCACCTCCGCCTTCACCAAGACACTACTTCCTTCAGGGATAGATATGTGGTCCAAGACCTTCCGGAACTCGGAGGCTGCTATTCCCTCCAAAAATTCGGCATCTGTGGGCGAAGCAGAGACCTGTACGGCCAAGAACGATAGGATCAAAAGGCTGTTCATCCTCCTCCTCCGGATAAGTTGTTTTGAGGATAGCTGTCCGCCTTTGGGTGTAAGTATAAACTATTTTTAAAGCGAAATCAAGTGATGGCGGACAGGCGTGGTTGACAGATGGACTGGATTGTAGTAAATTCAGTATATCACAATGGAAGTGATTAGTCATGGATGACCACCTCCTCGACAGGGAGATAAAGGCGTTCAATGGCGTTGATAGTGCAGAGGATGATAGCTAT
>DTYS01000056.1 GCA_012961755.1 Candidatus Latescibacterota bacterium | reverse complement strand
TTCTCCTTGAAAGGAGGTTCAAGAGGGAGAGGCTCAGGGAGGAGGCCCCCTACAGTATAAAGGCGCTTCAGAGGGACCTTCACCTTAAGAGGCCTCCGAGGCGCATAGAGGCTGTGGACATATCTACGATCCAAGGCTCGGACGCCGTGGGCTCCCTGGTGTACTTCGTGGACGGAAGGCCGAGGAAGTCGGAGTACCGGAGGTACAGGATAAAGACGGTGGAAGGCCAGGACGACTTCGCGATGATGAAGGAGGTGGTCTCAAGGAGGTTCGGGAGACTCTTAGAGGAGGGAAGGG
Organism: Candidatus Latescibacterota bacterium; assembly: GCA_012961755.1. Taxonomy (GTDB): domain Bacteria; phylum Latescibacterota; class 4484-107; order B68-G9; family B68-G9; genus B68-G9. The sequence goes on along the minus strand of DTYS01000056.1, from coordinate 1,878 downwards.
AGCTTCCGGACCTGTTGCTTGTGGACGGTGGTAAGGGGCAGCTTTCAAGCGCCCTGGAGGCCCTGAGGGAGTTAGGCATAGAGGACCAGCCGGTGGTGGGCCTGGCCAAGAGGTTGGAGGAGGTGTACCTCCCAGGAATCCCCGAGCCACAGAACATCCCCAAGGGCTCGGCCTCCTTAAGGCTCCTCCAGCAGATAAGGGACGAGGCGCACAGGTTCGCTGTAGAGTTCCACAGGAAGCTGAGGTCCAAGCGGACGCTCACTTCAGAGCTCGACAGCATACCCGGCCTCGGGAAGGTCAGGAAGGAGGCCCTCCTCGAGCGTTTCGGCTCCGTGAGGAGCATAAGGGAGGCCCCTCCGGAGGACCTCCAGGAGGTCCCGGGGATAGGCCCGAAGCTCGCCCGCAAGGTCCTGGAGCACTTGAGGGGAGAGGATGCGAGCTGAGGGCAGGTCCGTCCTACGCACGCCTTTCGGCCGTGTGGAGGTCCTCTGGGAGGGGGAGAGGATACTCGCTGTGAAGCTCGGTCCCTTCGCCTCGGGGGATGGGGTCTGTTTGGAGGAGGACGACGGATTTCCCTACGCCGAGCTTTTCCTGGGGTACTTTCGAGGGGAGGGGGTGGACCTCACGAAACTTCCCGTAGCGGACGATGAGCATACCGAGTTCCGGAGGAGCGTCTGGAGGGCGGCGAGGAACATCCCTTACGGGGATGTAAGGACGTACAGGCAGGTAGCGAGGAGCATAGGCGTTCCGAAGGCCGCAAGGGCCGTGGGTGCCGCCCTCGCAAGGAACCCGTCCCCCCTGGTCGTGCCGTGCCATAGGGTGGTGGGAAAAGGAGGGAGGCTGTTAGGGTTCGGGGCGGGGCTCGAGTGGAAGAGAGCTCTCTTGGAGCTTGAAACGGGAAGGCGATAGGGTTTACCTGTTAGCTTTCGTCCGTACGGGGAGGATGGCCCTGATCAGGTGATACTGCTATGGTGAACCTTATCATCTTCATCCTTTCATCCTGGGCCGGGGAGATATCTCCCCGGCCCATATTGCCGCCCGAAGGCAGGGTACTCGCATGGGTGGACCTTGTGGGCGAGGTGCCGGACGCCTGGATGGAGGAGATAGCCAGGACAGGCGCGAGGATAAGGGTCCGCTCTAAGTGGCTTCACTCTGTGAGCGTGAGGGCCACCAAGGAGCAATTGAAGGAGATAGCCTCCCTTCCGTTCGTGCGGGGATTAAGCCCCGTGGCGAGGTTCAGGAGGGTGGAACTCGTACCCTCAAGGCCTTCTCCCGTCCCCAAGTTCTCTCCGGGACGAGCCCCCTACGGTCCCTCGTTCCTTCAGCTCGATATGTTGGGCGTGCCGAAACTTCACGGAATGGGCCTGGACGGACGGGGGGTCAGGATAGCGGTCCTGGACGCAGGATTCGATACGACGCATCCTGCGGTTCGGGGGTCAAAGATTATAGCCTTCAGGGACTTCGTGAAGGAGCTTGCCGACGATACCTCGGAGGCATCGCCCACTACCTCGGGGAACAACCACGGGCTTGCGGTCCTCTCCGTCCTCGGGGGCCACGACGAGGGAAGGCTTATAGGACCTGCGTACGAAGCCGAGTTTATACTGGCCAGGACTGAGAACACCTCCTGGGAGTGGCCCTTAGAAGAGGACACTTGGATAGCGGCAGCAGAATGGGCCGACTCCCTGGGGGCGGATATCATCTCGAGTTCCTTAGGGTACTTCAGGTGGAACGACGGCACGGGGTACAGTCCGGACGACCTGGACGGCGACACCCCGAGGATAACACAGGCCGCGGACGAGGCCGTGAAGAGGGGCATCCTCGTGGTCACGGCAGCAGGGAACAAGGCCCAGAGCGGATGGGGGACGCTCATCTGTCCTG
>DTYS01000055.1 GCA_012961755.1 Candidatus Latescibacterota bacterium | reverse complement strand
ATCCCTCGGAGGCGAACTTCCTCCTGTTCGAAACTCCTTACAACCCCAAGAGGGTCTTCCGGAGGCTTGCCCAAAGGGGCGTGCTCGTAAGGGACGTGAGCGGGTATCCCATGCTCTCCCGGGCCTTAAGGGTCACGGTCGGAACTGAGGAGGAGAACGAGAGGTTCCTTGAAGCTCTGAGGGATGTGTTGGAGGAGCTGAGGAGCTCTTAAATTCAGTACGCCTCCGGGTCGCTCTCGGCCGAACGTTCCCTGTGGACCCCGTCCAGGGGCCTGTGAGGCCCGTAGCGGCTGAGTTGCTCAGCCTCTTTGAGGGCCTCCCTGGCCTTCTTAAGCTCCCCCATCCTGAGGTACGACCTACCCAGACCTTCCCAAGCCCGAGCATTTCTGGGATCTATCTTGATGGCCTCCTGGTAAATATGTAGGGCATCTAAGAGCCGTCCTTCCCTGAAGGCCCTGTCGCCGAGGACGACGTACGCCCAGTCCTTCCAGTCGTCCACTTTGACATCCGTGACCGAGTTGTAACCTACCCAGGACGCGAGCCAGAGGCACGAGATGGACGAGGTGGCCATCCCTACCCTCCTCATGAAGTTGCGGTCCGAGACCCTGGACAACAGATATCCCCCCAAGGGGACGTAGCCCAAAGCTTCTACTGAGAAGAGGTCCCAGTCCCTCAGTGGTCCGAGGTCAGGGTTCCAGGTGAAGGTGAAGGTCTGGAGGAGGACCGTACAGAGGACGAGGAACCAAAACTTCCTCCCATCGATCCCCCTCTTATCCGAGGAGGCCGACGCGACGAGTGCGAGGAGGCCGGGAAGGGCGACCAGGATAAGTTCGTTGAGCACGTCCCCTATGTGCCTTATGTCCCAGATGGGATATCGGTAATATCGGTAGGAGGGGTCGAGGAGGAACATGAACTTCATATGTGCTAAGTGTGTTCCTTTTAGATACTTAAGAGGATAACCTATGGCCGGGAAGTAGGTCAAAGTGACGGCTACGGGAACCGACGCCCCGATCAGGGCCTCCAGGGAGGCCCTCCTCCATCCCTTCCTCCTCCCGTGGAGGTACCAGAGGTACACGAGCGTCGGGAACCACCAACCTGCGAGCACGTGCAGACAGAAACTTCCGGAGAGGACGAGGGCCGGAAGCAGGAGTCCCCTGCGACCGTCCACGACGTCCAGGGCCAACATAAGGTAGAGGGCCATGCCGACCGACACCAGGGTGTAGTTCTCCACGTAACCGAAGAACAGTTGGACCCATCCGCAGCTCCACAACATTCCCATGACCAGGAGCTTCCCTCCCATCCCCCTCCCCAACCTCCTCGAAAGTCCGAGGGATATTACGAAGAAGGCCAACCCGGCGGCCACGCTCAAAAGGGCGTAGACATCCGCTACGTCCAGTCCCAGACGATGAAGTAGCCTGTAGCCCATACAATGTACGTAAAGCTCCCAGGGCTCGTCGTATGTGATGTGGTATCCCGAGACCAGGGAGGAGAAGGTTACGATCTGTATCAGATGGGCGCTGTCCCCGAGGGCGTAGTTGTGTTGTCGGAAGCCCCAAAGGAGGAGGGCTAAGGTGGGATAGGCCGGAAGGTAATGCCATCGTCTCAGCATCCTGAACGTACGGAGGGTACAGGTCCAGAGGGTCCGACTTATCCTCGGAACGATGGTGGCTGTTCCTAAGGCGACGAACGCTATCCTCAAAGTGAGCGACGAGGACCTTATATGCCAGAAGGCCCAAGCGTAAGTCTTGAGGCTTTCCTCAGGAAGGTAGGACGATACTATGAAGGCCAAGGCGAAGGCCCCCCACGCTATCGAGAAGGGAAGCATGTTTCCCTCTCAAAGGTTTGACGTAGCATCCCCCATGATGTAAATTTGGGGTTCTGGAGGACGGATGAAGGACGTACTAGTGTTCACATCCGCTATATGCCTCAACGCCTTGGCAAACATCCTTATGAAGGTCGGGATGCTCAAGGCCGGAGGGATGAGACTCGAGCTGGGGAGCCTGTTGAGGAACTTCGTCCTGAACCCCTTGGTGGTCCTCGGAGTCATCAGCTTCGCCTCCGCGCTCGTCTGCTACGGGTACGTGCTCTCCCGCCTGAACCTCAGCGTGGCCTATCCCATAATGACGAGCGTAGGATACGCCATAGTAGTCCTGGCGTCCGTGGCCTTCCTCGGGGAGAGGTTGGATCCAGTACAGGTCGTGGGCCTTTCGGCCATAGTCATAGGCGTCTGGCTGGTCGCCTCGGGAAGTTAGACCTGTCCAACATATCCAACAGGTGTTCGGCCGCCCTCTCCGATGCCCCCGGCCCTCCCAGCTTCTCCCTCACCGTCCGCAACTCCGAGCGCATCCTCTCCCCTCCGTTCCTCAAAATCTTCAAGGCCTCCTCAGCTATGCTTTCCGGAGACGCGGAGGACTGTATAAGTTCCGGGACCACCGGCCTTCCCGCGACGAGGTTGGGCAAAGCTATGTGGGACACCTTGACGAGCCTGCGGGCCACCGAGTACGAGACCCAAGAGGTCCTGTAAACCACGACCATAGGTGTGTCCAAGAGCGTCGCCTCCAAGGTCGCGGTCCCGGAGGAGACGAGGACCAGATCGCAGGAGGATATAGCCTCGTAGGTCCTCCCCCACAGGACCGGTGTTCCCTTCCTTTCGGCCGTCCGGAACGTCCCCCTCGGAACCCCTTCCGCCGCTGCCACCACACCCTGGGTCCCCGGCAGCTTCGAGCGCAATATGTCTAGGGCTTTGAGGAAGAGCGGAAGGTGACGCCTCACCTCGTCGGTCCTGCTACCGGGAAGCAGGCCAACCAAAGACCCTTCGATCCTGAGTTCGTCCTTAAGATGGGACTTACGGTACTTTACAACGTCCAAAAGCGGATGACCTACGAAGGTGGCGTCCACGCCGAACTTCCTGAAGAGGGGCTCTTCGAAGGGGAGGACCACAGCCATCTTCGTGACCCTTTCGGCTATCTGTCCCATCCTGGACGCACCCCACGCCCACACCTGAGGAGCTATGTAATAGAATACGGGAAGGCCTAACCTCTTGGCCACACCCGCGAGCTTCAGGTTGAAACCTGGGAAGTCCACTAAGACCACGGCATCGACGTCCTTCAGGGTTTCCTTCGCCCTCCCGAAGGCCCGCAGGATGGCGGGGAGCTTCCTACCCACCTCCCAAAGCCCCACCACTGCTAGTTCCTCCGAACGGGCAAGGAGCTTCACACCCTCCCTCGCCAAATTTTTCCCTCCTATCCCACAGAACTTAAGGCCGGGACGGAGGGAAAGGACACAGCGGACCAGAAGGGAGGCGAAGAGATCGCCGGAGCTTTCGCCGGCAGATACGAATATCTTCGCCATCCTACTTTATTATCCCCCTCTTGCTGTGCTCTATGAAGTTGAGGAGTGCTTCGACCTCGGGTATGGATGGAAGTTCCTCCTTGGCCCTTCTGAGGGCTTGGGAGGTATTGAGCCCACTCCGAAAGAGGATCCTGAAGGCCCTGTGGAGCACCTCTATCGTCTCCTTGGCGAACCCCCTCCTCCTCAGCCCCACTATATTCAACCTAACGGGCCTAAGCGGTTCCCCGGCCGCCAGGACGAACGGAGGGACGTCCTTGGGGACCCTGTACCCACCTCCCACCATGCAGTGCTGACCTATCCTGACGAACTGATGCACTGGAACCATGCCGCCGAGGTATACGTACCTTTCCACCGTCACATGTCCTGCGAGCTGGACCATGTTCGTGAGGATGACATGATCCTCCAAGAGGCAGTCGTGGGCGATGTGAGCGTAAGCCATTATAAAACAGTCTGATCCTACGACAGTCTCCCCCCTGGCATGGCTGCCCCTGTGGATGGTAGCGTATTCCCTTATCACCGTGCGATCCCCTATCCTCAGCGATGTATCCCCTCCGGTGAACTTAAGGTCCTGTGGAGGCATACCCAGGACGGCTCCATGGAATATCTTACAATCCTTGCCTATCACCGTCCCCTTGGCTAAGTATACGTGGCTACCTATCGTCGTGCCAGCCCCCACGATCACCTCCTCCTCCACTACGGTGTAAGGTCCCACCGATACGTCGTCCGCAAGTTCGGCCCTGGGGTGGACGAGGGCGGTGGGATGTATCTTCTTCATCGCTCTTTCCTCTCGACTATCATGGCCATAAGGTCGGCCTCGGCCACGAGGTCCCCGTCCACGTAGGCCCTTCCGTGCATCTTGCAGGACCTCCTCCTCCTGTGCACCATCTCAAGTTCGAAGAGCAGCTGGTCCCCGGGAACCACGGGTTTTCTGAACCTGGCGTTATCTATGCCCATAAAGTATACGAGCTTGTCCTCCCGATCTTCCTCCCCGTTCAGGAGGAGCACCCCACCCACCTGGGCCATCGCCTCTATTATGAGCACCCCCGGCATAACCGGCCGGCCCGGGAAGTGTCCGGGGAAGAACGGTTCGTTCATGGTCACGTTCTTAAGTCCCACCACCCTCTCACCGGGGACAAGGTCCAATATCCTGTCCACGAGGAGGAATGGATATCGGTGGGGCATTATCCTCTGTATGGCCGTTATATCCAGGACGAAATCCTTGCCCTCCTTGGGCTGATACTTGCTTATTATCTTCCTCTTCCTGTAGACCTGTCGGATGCGCTTCACCAGCTCTATATTGGCCTTATGTCCAGAGCTTGCTGCCATAACATGTCCCTTCAGGGGTGCCCCCAGGAGGGCGAGGTCGCCCAAAAGGTCCACGACCTTATGCCTGCAGAACTCGTTCGGGAAACGCAGTGGCACATCGTTCAGAATGTTAGTTCTTCCAACGAAGACTTCCTCCTTTATCCCGAAGAGCTCCTTCAGGTACTCCAGCTCGTCGGAGGTTATCTCCCTGTCGACTATGACCAATGCGTTGTCCAGACCTCCCCCCTTTATGAGGCCCCCTTCCCTTAGGGAACGGATCTCACTTAAGAAGGCGAAGGTGCGGGCCGGGGCGAACTCCTTTACGAACTCGTCCAAGGAGAACATGACCGTGTATTGGGTCCCGACGGCGGGGTTTCTGGGGTCGCTCATAAAGGTCACCTTGAGGTCGTCCGAAGGAAGCACGACGAGCTCCACTCCCCTGCTCTTCTCCAGATCGTAGGATATCACATCCTCTATATCTATGTAATCCTTAGGGGAGTCCTGTTCAACTATCCCAGCGTCTAAGAGCGCCTCCACGAAGGGAAGGGCGCTTCCGTCCCCGACCGGGGGTTCCTCGCCCATCATCTCGACTTCCACATTGTCGACCTCGAGCCCGACGAGGGCTGCTAAGAGGTGTTCCACCGTGCGAACCTGAGCCTTCCCGACCCCCAAGGTGGTCCCCCTAGATATATCTACCACGTAGTCTATGTCCGCCGGTATCTTGGGCCTGTCCGGAAGGTCCGAGCGTACGAAGGTTATGCCCGAGTTTATGGGAGCTGGATGGAAGTTAACCTTGGTGTGCTCCCCTGTGTGAAGACCTGTCCCTTCCACGGAGATGGACCTACCTATCGTCCTCTGCTTCTTCAACATCTTGCTCCCCCTTCCCAAGAATTTCCTCCAAACGGGCTATCCTTTCATGTTGTTCCGTCACGAGCCTGATAAGCTCCGGGAGCTTGGAAAGGACGGCCTCTATCCTCAGCTGTCTCCTGTGGGGCCTCGCGGGGTAGCCCGAGACCTGGGTTCTTGGAGGCACGGACTTGGTCACACCGGACCGTGCGGCCACCTTAGCACCGTCCCCCACCTTTATGTGGTCCTTGAACCCAGCCTGCCCCCCGACCTGGACGTATGCTCCTATCTTAGTGCTCCCGGAGATCCCGACCTGTCCTGCGATCACGGTATGGGGGCCTATCTTTACGTTATGGGCCACCTGTACGAGGTTGTCTATCTTCGTCCCCTTACCTACGAACGTGCATCCTAAGGTCGCCCTGTCTACGGCGACCTGTGCTCCTATCTCGACGCCGTCCTCTATGACTACCTTCCCCACCTGCGGTATCTTACGGTACTCCTTCCCGTCGAAGGCGAACCCGAACCCGTCGGCCCCTATCACCGTCCCACTGTGTACGACGACCCCCCTTCCCAATTCCACATCCGGATAGAGCACCACGTGCGGGTAGAGCCTCGAACCCGGACCTATCCTGCACCTCGGACCTACGTAACATCCTGCACCTATGTACACCCCGTCCCCTATCTCACAACCTTCCTCGACCACCACGTACGGCCCTATGGATACCTTCTCCCCTAAGACCACACCCTTCCCCACGACCGCGGTCCGGTGTATCCCCCGGGGAAGCTCGGTGTGTTGGCCGTAGAAGAGGAGCATGGCCCTCTGAAAGCTCAAGTATGGGTTGGGAGAGATGACCTTGGGGCCTGGGAATTCGTCCTTCAGCTCGGCCGGAAGTATGAGGGCGGAGGCCTTAGTGGTGCGGACCAGTTCTCCATGCCTCGGGTCCGCGAAGCTCAGGTCCCCCTCCCCGGCCTCGTCCAAGGGGGCGATGCCGAAGATGGGGACCGAACCGTCTCCCACCAATTCCCCGCCCACATGCTTCGCCACCTGATCTAAGGTCAACCCCTTCACTTCTCTCTGTTCAAATATTCTAAGACCTTATCCGTAAGGTCGTATTCCGGACGGGCGAAGACCACGGCAGGAACCGAGACATCGAAGATGAAGTCCAGCCCCTCCTCCTCGGCTATCTTGGCGAGGACCGAGTTTATCTTGTCGTATATAGGCTTGGATAGTTCCTGGATCTTCCTGGCCCTCTTGCCCTCGGGTCCTAAGATTTCGTTCAAGAACTCCTGATATTCTTGATACTTACGGTTAATCTCCCTTTCCATCTCCATCCTCTTCTCGTCGCTTAAAAGCAGCTTTTGACTTTCGTAAGTGTCCTCGAGCCTGCGGATTTCCTCCCTTTTAGCCTTGGCCTCCTGTTCCCACTGCTGTTCCATCCTCTTTATCTTCTCCTGTATCAGGGCGAAGTCCTTGTACTCGGAAAGTATCCTATCCGAGTTGATGTAACCTATCCTGAGGACCTTGCCCCAGGCAGATCGGATCGGAAGTCCCAAAACTATCATCAACGCGACCACCCTCATGTTCTCCTCCTTTTCAGAAGAATTGCCTTCCAAGCTGGAAGTGGGTGTTCCACTTACCCTTGGGCTGTAGGACCTTTCCCCTATCGTCCCTAACTTCGTCCAACCTGTACCCGAAGTCGAATCCTATGGTGCCCATAGGGGGCATCACAAGTCTTATCCCGAATCCTATAGAACGCTTAAGCTTAAGCGGATACGTATCCCTCCAATCCCTCCAGGAGTTCCCGGCGTCCGCGAACAACAGCCCGTAGAGCTGACCCTCCACTATGGGGAACTGATACTCCAGGTTAAGGATCAAGGTAGTCTTCCCGCCCATGGGCTTTCCGTCCTCGTACGGCACTACGCTTCGGTCGTCGTATCCCCTTATTATCCCGTCCCAACTTACCCCTCCAGGCATAAACCTCTCCCCGAATGGGATATATCCCTTCTTGCCTAGCTCGTCCACGAACCCCGCCCTTCCCCTCAGGACGAACACGAACTTCCAAAATGTTGGTACGAAGACCTCCCCGTCGAGTTCATACTTCTGGTACGCCTCCCCCCCCCTGAGGAGACCGCCGGCCCACTCACCGGAAAGGGAAAGGATGGAACCCTTTGTGGGGAACTCCGGAAGGTCCCTGCTGTCCCTGAGGAAGGTAAGTCCCATACTGCTGGCCCTCTCGGGCCAACTTCTCTCCCTAAGGCCGTACGGGTCAGTGTAGACCGAATCCGGGGCTATGTAGGGGTAGTCCACCTCCTCAAGCCTGTACCTTCCGTAGAGGCGGGAGTACTCGTCCAGCCAGCTCAGCCTCCTCCCGAGTCTGAGCGAAAGGCCTGTACGCTTTTCGTGGAAGTCGGTGTAAGATTTATCGTATATGTGGTAAACGTCCAAGCTCAAGCTCGTAGGGGTGTCAAAGAGCCAGGGTTCCGTGAAATCGAACCTCAGGACCTCCCTACGCCTTCCGAGGTCGCAGGTGAGGTCCAACTGTTGGCCGTTTCCGAAGAGGTTCGGGACCATAAGGCCGATCGTACCTATGAGCTTATACTGCTCGCTGTATCCCAGGCCCACGGATGCCCGACCCGTTGGCTTCTCCTTCACCCTTATGAGGAGGTCGACATCTCCGTCCTCCAAGAACTTGGGCTCCGGCGTCACGCTGCTGAAGTAGTTGAGCATGTACAGGTTCCTTATGCTCCCTTCGAGGTCCGACCTCCGAAAGACCTGCCCAGGAACGAGTACCAGTTCCCTGAGTATCACCTTGTCCTTGGTCTTGCGGTTCCCGGCTATCATTATCCTGTGCACCCTGGACGGACGGCCCTCCTGTACCACGAAGTGGACGTCCAAAGTGTCCCCCCTTAGGCTTTCCTGTATATCGACGGATGCCGATATGTACCCTTTCTCCTGGTACGCCGAAAGGAGGCTCTGATAGATGTGCTCGTACTTCCCTTCGTCGTACACTTCCCCTTCCTTTACGTCCAGCAGGGCCTTCAACTGCTCGTCCGTGAGGGCCTTGTTGCCCTCCCATGTCACCTTGCCGAAGTAGTACTGAGGGCCTTCTTTGAGGTAAATATCTACGAAGAGGTTGCGCTTTGAACTGTCGTAATATATGCTGTCCCTCACGACCTGGGCGTCCCTGTACCCGTGGTTCCTATAGAATTGCAGGACCTTATCCAAGTCAGTTCTGTAGACCTCCTCCTTGAATTCCCCCTTCCTCCACCACCGAGCTTCCTTGGTCTTCATAAGCTTCTTCAACTTTCCGTCCTCGAAGGCTTCGTTTCCTATGAAGTTGATCCTCTTCACCTTGACCTTCTTCCCTTCGTCTATCAGATATGTGAGACGGACCCTGCCCTTCCCCGCGGGGGTTACCACGGCCTTGACGTCGGCGGAGAGGTATCCCTCGTCCTCGTATAGTTCCTTCAAGGACATCTGGCCGTCATGTATCACCTTATAGCTTACGACCTGCCCTACCGTAAAGTGGAGGGCCTTCCTGAGCTCCCGCTCCTTGAGGGCCTCGTTGCCCTCGAAGGATATTTCGGCCAGGACCGGGTTCTCCTCAACCTCTATGGTCAAGCTTACGCCCCCGGAGTCCTCGTCGGCCCATATGCGCACATCCTTGAAGAGTCCGAGGGCGTAAAGTCTGCGGATGGCACTTTGGACCTTGTCCAGCGTGACCTCCTGCCCAGGGGAAAGCCCGGACGCCTCCAATATCAAGACCGTGTCAGTCCTGGCGGCCCCACGCACCTCGATCTCCGTTACGTTCATATCCGAAGCCCATATCACGGCGACCAAGCAGGACAGGAAGACCGTCACCGTCCACCTCCTGTTACCACCATATCCTGTGCTTGAGCCCTACGCGCCTGTCCCTTTCCCCGGAGAGGGGATCGTAGGAATATTCGAGCTTTAGCCACGTGTCCGTCCAAAGCCTATACTCCAATCCCAAGAGGTGCTGCACGCTCCACAGCTCCCCGTAGGGGGGCTTCGGAGGTTCCAGCTCCCCCCTGTAGAACAGGAGACCCCTCGTACCTATGCGTTCTCCTAAGGTCAATTTAGTCCCGTAAAGCAGGGACGTGAGGGAAGGGCCCGACGGGGAGAGGAGGTTCTTCATAAGGGAAGGCTGAATTTGTAACACGTCCAGGCCTATTGCCCTCCTGAGGCGGTACTCTATGGGTGAGAGGATGGAGCGGAAGACCTTGTCCTCTATGCCTATTCCGAGCGCCTCGGCGACCTTCCTGGGGTACTCCTCTAAGGGATATCCTAAGAGCTTGAGCACCTCTTCCTTAGAGATATCCTGGGAAGGGGGGACGTCCACATCTAAGAAACATTCGCTCAAGGGAGCCCGCTCCAGCTTCGTTCCGGTCTTAGGGTTCCAGGCGTAAAGCCGGAGGTATACGGGAAATTCCTTCCCTGTGTTCTCGTCACGGACCTTCGTTTCAGCGCTCCCGTACACTACGGGCTCCACCCCATATTTAGTGTTGAACTCTATCCCAGCTTCTTCCACCTCGAACTCCCTGTCCAAGTAGAAGATAGTGCCTGAAGTAGCCCTCAAGTTGCCCTCCATCCAGAAATCCCCCCTCGCAGGGCAACCGTGCAGCGTTAATCTGTCCCCTTCCTCTATCCTGAGCCTGGCCCCAGCTCCGAAGATAGCGTCCCTGAAGTACCACACCTCCTCCCCGGCCACGAGGGTAATGTCCCAATCAGTCCGGTCCCAGACAGAGGGCATCTTCCTGCCTCCCGTAGGGGGATAGGTTATCTCGGCGTTGCGCAGGAGGACCGTCCCGACCATCCTCGGTGAGGAGGGAGGACCCTCTATAAGGAAAGGTTCGTCCGGCCTCTTTCCGTAAAACACGAAGGTCCCCGTCCCCCCGGGGGACATGACGCCCGGGATGTGGAGTTCTATCCCCGAGGGGCCGGTGTTCAGCTGTAGGACGCCGAGGTTCACGTCCCCCAACTTAAGTGACCTCTCCCCCCTCCTGTTGGAGACCTCTAACCTGCCGCCGTCTAGCTTCGCCCTGAACTTCTCCACCTTCAGGAAGCCGTCCGGCTCCATATGAGCCTCTACGACGATATTTTGGACCTCCATGGGACCCCAAGAGATCTTCCCATCTTCTAAGGAGAGGTTGAACCCCTTTAACTTCGGGGAATCATAGGACCCCTTGAAGGCAAGTTCCAACTTACCGTACCCGGAGGCCTTCGCGCCACCTCCCAACACGAGGAGGGAGGAGAGGAGGTCCCCTTCCAAGCTCACCTTAAGGTCCAAGGTCCCGTCCCTTAGGTCCCCCTCCGCCTTACCCTTCACCCTTTCGCCGGAGAGCTTCAACCTGAACAGGGCGTTCCCGTTCAACTTTCCCCTAACCTCCCCCCCCACGTAACCTATCCCCACCTCCCTGAACCGGACCCCCACCGCCTCTACGTGGGCCCTGTACCCCCTTGCCGAAACTTCCATATCGTAGGAGAACATTCCCCTAAGCCTTACCTGCGGAGTAAGGAGCCGGGCTATCCTGGAGATCTCTATGTCCAACCCAGCGGCCCGGAATTCTCCCCCCCTGTAGGAGACCTCGCCCAAAATTCCCCATCGATCCTGAACCGTCCCCTCAAGCCACGGACCTTCTCCGTCCCACCCGAACCGGAAGCTCCCGTCCATCCCCCCTCTTCCCTTAAGCCCGAGGTTGGACAGGACCAAAGTCCCTCCACCCGAGCCCTCGTAAGCCCTCACACTTCCGGAGAGGTTCCCCTCAAGGCCCAACCAAGCTAAGGAGAAGTCATCCAAAGAGGCGAGTATTTCACCATCCTCCGTCCGTCCGGATAGCTTTCCACCGGCGACCTCCAGGTCCCAACGCGTCCTTCCGGGGTCCACCCTGACCACACCTCGATATGGAATAGCTCTGCCGGATACGTAAACGAAACCCCTTCTGAGCAGGAGGACGAGCCCCTCTCCCTCGGGAAGTAGCTCGTAGGGCCCGGCCGCCTCCCAGAAGGGGCCCTTTACGTGTAAGTGTCCCACGATGGGACCATCGCCGGTCCTGGAGGCCGTAAGTTCACAGGTCAGGGGAAGGTCCCTCCCGGCCAAGCGAGGGCTCCTCTCCACCCTAAGGGAGACCTTAAATCCTTGTTTCGCCGCCTGCCCTGCGGCCTCCAACCCAGGGCCGGATATACGAAACCTCACCTGCCCTCCTCCTCCCCTAAGGACGCCCCTGAGCGCAGGGAGGGCCCTCCCCCTCCATACGAGTTCGGCCCGGTCCAGGAGGAACCTCCATTCGTCCCCATCGTAGTACAAGGTCCCCCATATCTTCCCCTTGGGCAACCTTACCTTAGGGAGAAGGAACCCCCAAAGGGATTCCCCCTCCACCCCCTCGATCCTCCAACGGGACCTCGAAGGACCATTCCGGGGGAACCTCCCCCATCCTTCAACCCTTCCACCTCCTATATAGCCGGATGCCCTGCTCAACCTGAAGAGACCGGGCTCCTGCTGGAAGGAAAAGGAAAGGTCCTCTATCCGCACCCTTTCCAGGAAGGCGATCGGGACTTCTCCTCGTCCGCTGATCTTTATCCCTTCCCAAGTCCCCTTTATATCTAACCTTATGTTCCCCTTTCCATTCAGAAAGCCATCGGTGGCTGAAGCCAGTTCAAACTGGGGGATGAGGATGTCCAGGTCCAGGCCCTCGTCGGTCATCTTCCCTTCCCCCTCGAAGTACCTCCCTTCGCTCACGCCCCTCAACCTTCGTATCCACAGGCACCTTTCGTCCCTCTCACCCTCCAGCCACACCTGGGAAAGAGGGCTCAGACCTTTGAGGGTTACGTCCTCTCCCCGCATACGGAAGGTCGCCCTGGAGGGCGAGAAGTCCTCCAAGGAGAGCTCAGCCCTGAGGGAGAGAAGGCCGGAGAGGGCCCAGGAGGAGATTTCCTTCGGGAGGGATCCTAAATCTACACCCCTTGCAACGAGCTCCATCCTGCCCGTCCCGAACTTCTCCTCCAGGTAACCTTTAAGTGAAAAGACCCCACCTCCCAAAGAACCTTCCACCTCTAGCCTTACGGTGTCCCCACCCGCGTAGATCCGGCCGGATAGGTCCTCCGCCCACGGGAGAAGCCTTCCCCGCCGGAAGTTCAGAGGGACGGGTGGGGGATGTAACGGAAGTAAGGGAGGTCCACCTTTAAGGTTCAGGATCGGGCCGTAAAGGGATATCTCCGTGACCTTCCAAGGGAGGAGGCGGTACTTCAACCTGAGGAGTGGGATCTGTACCTGGTCGGATATCCTTACATCACTGAGGTACCACGTCCCCAAACCTACGCGGAGGGAACCTACAGAAACCCGCCTTCCGAGCTTCGAGGAGGCCAATCCTTGAAGATAGCGCAAGGTCACATCCTGTAATGCCCTCACACTTAAATAACATCCTACCGCGGCTCCCACCACCAGGGCCACCTTCCAAGGTCTCCCTACGAGCATATGCGCTCACCCCCTCAGGAGGCCGCATGGGACATCAACCTCTTGCCCCTGACCCGGACGAAGGCGAGGCCATCCCCACGACGGACGACCCGTACGGTATCCCCGGGTCCGAACTTCCCCTCGAGTATCTCCTCGGCGAGGGGGTCGGATATGTACCTCTGGATAGTGCGCTTGAGAGGTCTCGCACCGAACACCGGATCGTAGCCCTTCTCAGCTAAGAGCCTCTTCGCCCCCCCGCTCACATCCAAGCGCATCTCCTGGGCCTCTATCCTCTCTACGACCTCCTTGAGAAGGATGTCCACGATCTTGAGCACCGCCTCCTTGGAAAGCGGCCTGAAGACTATGATCTCATCGACACGGTTGAGGAACTCGGGGCTGAAAGTGCGCTTGACCTCCTCCAATATCCTCTCCTTCATCCCTTCGTAGTCCTCCCCCTCGGTCCGCGCGAACCCGAGCCCCTTGCCCTTCCTCGCATGGCGGGTCCCTATGTTGGAGGTCATTATCAGGATGGTGTTCTTGAAGTCCACCCTTCTTCCGAAGTTATCGGTGAGATGCCCCTCGTCCAGGACCTGAAGCAGTAGGTGGAAGAAGTCGGGATGTGCCTTCTCTATCTCGTCGAAGAGCACCACAGAATAAGGTTTCCTGCGGACCTTCTCGGTGAGCTGTCCACCCTCCTCGTATCCCACGTACCCAGGAGGGGCTCCTATGAGGCGGGAGGTCGAGAACCTCTCCATATATTCCGACATATCCACCCTTATCAGGGCGTCCTCGTCGTTGAAGAGGTATTCGGCCAAGGCCTT
>DTYS01000054.1 GCA_012961755.1 Candidatus Latescibacterota bacterium | reverse complement strand
GCCCCGGCCGCTGCCAACCCCCCCCTCCCCCCTCTGAACCCCCCGAAGGCGGGCCAGATGTGCCCGAGCACAACAGCGAGTCCGCAGAGTATCGGGGCCCACCCCGAAGGTCCGGCGATCCGTGATATTATCACGACAGCGAGCAACCCCTTGCCGAAGTCTACGATCCCCACCGGCAGGGCATACTTCATCCCTAAGACCCTGTAAACGTTCGTGGCCCCGGGGTTCCCGCTCCCGTGCTTTCTTATGTCCACCCCCTTAAGCTTCGGGAGCCAGAGCCCAGGCACCAGGGAACCTAAAAGGTAGCTCACCACGATGGCGACAGCAAGGCCCATCTTCCCAGCGCCCTTGCCACAAAGGTCCTACCGAAGTTTCCCGCGGTGTCCTGTAGCGCATTATGTGTCGTTGTCCGCCCCGCTCGAATCGTCGTGCCGGAGCACCACATCAAGTCAACCAATACCATCGTTTCCTCCCCTTTTGGATCTGGACTATACAGGTTAATAACTCCTTGACTCTTCCCCGTCTCTTTACAGGTCTTTATGTTGCATATCCGGGACACACCTGAAAATGAAAATCTCGCTACCCTGCCGGAGCAGGTGATTGTGGTGGTCCTTCCGCTTCCGTATCGGGAGCACATCGACTCGCAATCGTGGAGCATCTCGGACGGATGTTCCCTCGACCTGCCGTCGGGACTAAGAGGGACTTAACGAACTCCTCCACGCTCAGGTGGATGTCGAGGTCGGAGACCTGCAACGCGTGGTATGAGCCGGGAAGTTCCAAGTGGGCGCAGAGTCCTCAAAGCGGATGAAGTAAATGTCCGCGTCGCGGGGCAGGACCTCCGCCACGTCCGACTCGAAGTAAGCATTGGCCCTGTCGAGGTCCCGATCCAGGCGAGCCTCGCGTGGGCGCGTTTCGAGCTCAAGTCCTCCGAACCTCTCCACGATCCACCCCAGCTGCGATCCCGGCGAAGTTAATTATCCCTGTGGTCGCCCAGTAGGCTCCGGCCCCCACGGGCTGAGGGCACATAAACTTCGAGGCAGAGCACCTCGACCCCTAAGGCCCTGAACTTCCGTCTGGTCACGCAGGAAAGCTCCAAAAAGTTCCTTACTTCGCCCGGATACTTTTCCGAAGTCCAAGTATGGCGAACGCCCTCACCGGAAATGCCGATGCTCCCTTAAGCTTAGGTGGTACTGCGAAGAAAGTGAACTCCTTACCTATGAGCCCCTCGAGCTTTGTCAGGTTCTCGACTATGGGGACACCAGCTCTCGAAAGTATCCTATGCACGGGCCTGGAGGGGTCCCCGAGGTCGTCCACCGAGAGCGTATCCATGCCCAGTAGCCTTATCCCCGCGTCCCTGAGGAACTCCGCGGACTTTTCGGTGAGGAAGGGATGGTCCTCGTACTCCGGTTCCTTCCAATGTCTGTCCCACCCAGTGCACACGAGGACGACCTTGTCCTTAAGCTCAAGTCCCGAGAAAACATCCGGACCTATCGGTAACCTCTCCCTCTCGGTCCTCGCATCCACGACCACCCCCGGCCCTGAACAAGCTACGAGCGGGAGCTCGGAGATGTCCTTTCCACCCGGGTCGAAGTAGAAAGGGGAACTCAGATGGGTCCCCACGTTCCCCACTAAGTTCACCTCGCTCACCTCACAGGAGACGCCCTTAAAAAGCCCACTCGTGAATGCCTGCTCGTGGGTCCAGTACGGCCTCACCACGGGATGTGGAAGCCCTTGGAGCCTCGGTATCCCCATCTCGACCGTGTGACTGAGGTCTACGACGACCATAGTCTCCCTCTTCCCAGGAGGTGCCCACAGGACCCGTCATCCCGACCGTCAGGAGCAGTACAACGAGCCCTGAGGTGCCGTTAAGGGAGCCAGGACCGAGCCTCACGAGGTTAAATATCGGTGAGAGGAGCACGCACCACCGAGGACCTCGAAAGCGAAGGCCAAGGTGTGGACGTAAGGACCACCCGAGGTCACATCCTGGCCACCACGCCCCTCACGAGCACGATGAGCTTGGGTTCGGCCTTCTTCACGGTCGCTATAAGCTCCTGTATGTGCACGGGCTTAAGGGAATCGGGGAAGCATTCATCCGAGATCACGGTGAACCCCAAGACCTTCATCCCTGCGTGCTTGGCGACTATGACCTCCGGAACCGTGGACATCCCAACCATGTCGGCACCCATAGCCCTTAAGAACCTGTATTCGGCAGGGGTCTCGAGGCTCGGGCCTGTGACGGCCACATATACCCCCCTCCTTAGCTTTATCCCAACCTCAAGGGCCACATCCTCGGCTAAGGCTATCAGTCTCCCGTCGTAGGGCTCCGACATGTCCGGGAAGCGGGGGCCGAGCTGATCGTCGTTCGGGCCTATGAGTGGATTGTCGCCCATCAGGTTTATGTGGTCAACTATGACAACTATGTCCCCCGCCCTGAAGTTGGGGTTCATGCCGCCGGCTATATTTGACACGATCAGGTCCTTCGCCCCCAAAGCCCTCATGACCCTGACGGGGAACGTGACCTGCTTGAGGGTGTACCCCTCGTACCTGTGGAACCTCCCCTGCATCATTACGACCTTCTTGCCCTCGAGCCTCCCCAGGATCAACCTTCCTGCGTGCGTTTCCACAGTAGAGACAGGGAAGTGGGGTATGTCCTCGTAGGGGATCACCTCCTCCTTCTCCACATGCTCCGCCAACCCTCCGAGGCCCGTGCCCAATATAACCCCGATCTGCGGCTTAAGGTCGGTCCTGGAACGGATGTACCCTACTGCCTCATCTATATGTTTCCTCAGCTCCATGTCCCTCCTCCCTGAGAGCAACCTCCAAGCGAGCTTTATCCCCCTGTCAATTAAGTCGTTCAATAGCTTCCTTCCCAATACTTTTTCAGGAGGGGCTGCCACCTGAACGACCAAGGTTCCGTCCGGAGAAGGGCCCTCGGCTTGACCCCCATCCTTTGGCCTGAGTATAAGATTTTTCTTAGATGCTGTCAAGGTACTTGACAAGATGAAGGATTTTATATATACTTTGTTTCCAAAGCCGAAGTGGCGGAACTGGAAGACGCGGCGGACTCAAAATCCGCTGGAGCTCG
>DTYS01000053.1 GCA_012961755.1 Candidatus Latescibacterota bacterium | reverse complement strand
GAGGGGGCTGGGAATCTGCGACCTGGAGGAGATAGTGGTGAAGGGGAGCGACCTCAAGGCCGTTGCCCGCAGGTTCAGGAAGCATCCCGACGAGTACGGAAGCTACGGTCAGGGCAACAGGACTTGGCTCCTGAAGGGGCCCTTCCCCAGGGCCGAGGTGGAATTCGTGGACCCCGAGGAACCTAAGGCCCTCCCCGGAAGGAACGGCTGGAGCGTTCCGGTCTACTTCTACGACGACAAGATAGATCTGGCCAAGTACTTCCATCGTCCCAAGGACTGCGTGGTCTACGCCTTCGCCAACTTCGAAGTCCCGAGGGAAGGGAGGGCCGAGCTTTGGGTCGGCTCGGACGAGGGACTCACGGTTTGGGTGGACGGGAGGAAGGTCTACGAGTTCGACGGAAGGAGGAGACATTACCTCCCAAACGACCGTGTCCCGATAGAGCTCGAGGAGGGAGTCCACTTCCTCCTAGTCAGGGCCGAGCAGAGTTACGGAAGGTTCAGCTTCAGCGTAAACATCTGCGAACCGGAGGACGACCAGAGGTACGCCGGGAACAGGGTCCGGGGGTTGAAGTTCTTCGTGCCGGGGAAGGAGGAGGTCAGGGAGGTTAGACCTCCCACCGTGGGCCACCTTCCTGAAGGCGATAAGATCATCCAGGACACCAAATTCGTGCGAAGGGCGAACACCCTCATAGGGGCCTTAGAGGGGGCGTTCAGGGCTCTGGGGGACACCCTCAGTCCCGTCTGGGCGATGGGGGCCTCGGGCCAGGCCTTCAGGACCACGATAGCTGACTCCCTCTCCGAACACGGCCCGGGAAGCCTGGACCGGGGGGAAGCCCTCCCCCTCCTCGGGAACCTTGGGAGGGAGGTGAAGCTCATATACGCCGAGCCGGGGGACCCGGACTTCGGAAGGGTGAAGGTCGACACGACGAAGGCCGTCCTGGAGTCCCTGAGGTTCGCCCTGAGGGAGGCACGGAGGAGGGCCCCGGAAGGCTCCCGGGTATTCAGGGGATTGGAGGCCATGAAAAGGTGGACCGATATGCTCGAGTCCGGCAGGCTCTCCCCCGGGCTCGGGCCGGGATACACGGCCATGGTGGTCTACGAGGCGAGGAGGTTCGCATCCATGTACCTTAAGGATGTGGCGACCCACTTCCCTGAGGTTGCGAAGGACCTGTGGGAGGCGTCCCGGCTCTACGGAAGGGAGGCGAAGAAACTTGGTAGGGTAAGACGGATCATGAGGGAGCCCAAGGATCTATGTCCGGACAGCCTCAGGAAGGCGGCCGACCTCTTAAGGGAGGCCGAAGGGCTCGAGGAGGAAGTCCTGAGGTGAGGGGCCTGTTGGAGCTAGCAAGGCCACTTAATATGGCGATCGGGTTCGTGGCCGTCGTGGTCGGGGCCATCGTGGCAGGTCCCCTAAGGCCCATCTCCGACGTACTGAGGGCGGCCCTTTCCGCATCGTTGATATTGGGAGGTGGGAACTCCCTAAACGACCTCTGCGACCTGGAGGAGGACAGGAGGAACAGACCCTCAAGGCCCATCCCGTCGGGGAGGACCCGGCCCATGACGGCGGGGATCTGGGCCGGCGTCCTCTTCGCCTCCGGGCTCTCCGTTGCCCTTCCCCTGGGCCGCCCCTTCCTCGTGGCCCTCTCGGCCGTGGGGCTCCTTGTCCTCTACGACGTCCTGCTCAAACGCCTACCTTTGGTGGGAAACTTGGCCGTGGCCCTCCTCGGAGGGACGGCCTTCCTCTACGGAGGAATGGCCGTCGGAAGGATCGAGGGGGCCCTGGTCCCGGCGGTCCTCGCCTTCCTACTCCACCTCGGAAGGGAGCTTATTAAGGACGCTGAGGATGTAGAGGGGGACAGGGAGGCGGGGGCCAGGACCTTGGCCGTGGTCCACGGAAGGAATTCCTCCCTCCGCTGGGCGAGCGGGACCTTGCTCCTTACGGCGGTCCTCGCTCCCCTCCCATTCCTCCTGGGGATGTACAGCTGGCCTTACGTGGTCGTGGTCCTGTTGGGGGTAGATCCCGTGCTCGCCTATGTAGTGTACATCCTCCTCGGATACCCCGACGGAAGGACCTTAGGCCGGTTAAGCCGTATCCTTAAGGCGAATATGCTGTTAGGTCTAGCAGCCCTGGTGGCGGGGAGGTAGGACCGAGGGGGCTTACCCTATAGCTTCCCATAACGGAAGAGGAACTCCGTGAGCTTACTCACGAAGGTTCCATGGCCAGTCCCCGGACCCCCCGGATGGCCGATCCCCAGGACAGGATATAACCTCACCTTGCCGTCCGACCTCCGGGCGACCCCGGCCCCGGCATAGAGGGGAAACCTATAGAACAGCACGACGTGCGCCCTGAGCTCCGCCCCGAAGGAGTTCCTGCCCTCGGTCCCCAGATCCCCGAAGGCAGCCCCTGAGATCCCCTCCAAAAATAGGGGGAAGCTCGCCAGGCCCCTGTCCACGTACAGGAGCGGAAGGTCGTACTCCAAAGTGAGCAAGGCAGCTACCACATCCTCGTATCCTCTCGGAACCGGGGGATGCTCCAAGAACGGGCTCCTCTCAGAAAGAAGTCCGAACCCGAACCTTAACCTGAACACGCCGTGTGGGGGGCCTAAGGGTACGTTCCAGGCCAAGGTTCCATGAAACTCGGACGCCCTCACATCCCCCCCGGAGGACCTCCACCCGAACTTAAGCTCCCTCGACCGTGATGGTATAAGGTCCCTGTAGCACATCTTCACATCCCAGAACGCTATTTCCCCGAAGCTCCCCTTATAGTTCCCCTCCATAGGCACCGTCCCTTTATATCCCTCAGGAAGTTTTAGGCACCTCGTCCTCCCGAAGGCCACCCCGACCTGGACCGTCCCGCCGGCCTGCCTCGTCCCCACCTCCAGGGAGATCGGCACCTCCACCGAAACCTTCAACCCTGTGTTCCTCGACCAATAGAGGCTATCCCGCTCCTCTAAGAGCCCCTTCGGGCCCTCGGTCCAGTCCTGAAGGTGGAGACCTAAGATAGGATATCCTAACCTCCTGAGGTAGGCGACTTGGTATCCAAACCTTCCGCTTTCGAGTCCCCAGGACCCGAGCAGGGCGACCGTGTTCTTCCCTACGACGTCCCGACGGGCGGTATATATCCTCAAGGTAGCCCCCTTCTCATCCTCCCCGGGGACGGGAATCCAGAAGGTGGGCCTTACGAGCTGCCTGAGCCCCTTGTACGGCCGGACCCTTCCTGTGACCTCGACTTCCCTCCTGCTCGGGAGCAACGTCGTCCGGGGGACCGCCACCTCCTCCCATAGGGCATCGTCCAATTCTAGCAGATATATATGCGTCCCCTCGGTGCTGTAGGCCGTGTAAGCTATCACCTTCCCGTCGGGGGACACGGAAGGCTCGAAAGCTCCGGTGGAAAGCTCGGTCAGACGGTAGAACTTCCTCGCCCCGAGGTCGTAGGCATATATGTTATGCACGCCCGTCCTGTCCGAGCAGAAGACGATGTACCTTCCATCCGGGCTCCAGCAGGGATCGAAGTCCCCGGCCTCGTCCGAAAAGAGGGGCTTCATCCCGGAGCCGTCCGAGGATATGAGGTATATGTCCTGATATCCCCTCAAGTTCCCCGAGAGGGCTATCCACCTCCCGTCGGGAGACCAACGCGGGGAGGAGAAGGCCATACGTTCGACTTTCATAAGCTCCCTCGGAGAACTCCCGTCCGGCCCCACGATCCAAAGCCCGTTGTACACCCCATCGTTCCTGATGCACAGGACCCTCCTCCCGTCGGGGGAGGGCGTCGGGGACCAGGCCCTGAAGCCCCGGGTGAGCCTGTGGACCCTTCCCAAGTGAAGTTCGTATATATCCGAGATCATCCTGGAATCGTCCAAAGGATGGGGACGAAGCTTAGCAAAGTAGATACGATCCCTCGAAACCCCGAAGGACCCCCCGGTGGTAAGGTCCTCCTCCAGCAGGACCTCCTCCTTTCCGCTTCTTACATCTATCCTAACTAAGGCGGGCATGAGGTCGTATCCGGTCCTATAGGCATATATCCACTTCCCGTCCCAGCTCCAGGTCGGCCTGTGGTAGAAGACGTCCTTCATGTAGGTGAGCCTACGGCCCGGGGGACGGGATACGCCTTCCCCTAAGACCCTAGCTACCGCATCCCTCCATATGCTCCACCCCGGCCTTCCCTTGTATACGGTCAGGTCCCAATCTATGGGGAGGAAAGGGAAGATGCTATGCTCGTGCACGAGGGAGGATGGAGCTCCGTCACCGAATTCCCTTACCATCTCCCTCATCATATAGTACCCACCTATGTAGGGCCTGTCCGGAGGTGGATGGACCCTCCCGTAGTGCCCTATCTGATCGTACCTCCAGGGCCTTCCTTCCAATATGGGCGTCCTGAACTTCATCCGGAAGTAAGGGTTCCTCCCCCTCCCCCCGTCGGTGTTGACGGTCTCGGAGTAGACCGCAAGGCCCTCCGTAAGCCATATCGGGACCATCGTGTTCGGAAGGAGCCCTATCTCGCCGAAGGCCTTTCTGAGGACCCACGTCAGGCCCTCGGCGGTGTGCATATGGGCTACGTGGGTGTACTCGTGCGTCACGAGCATGCTCAACCAATCCCCCTTGGCTCCAGCCCACTTGCCCTGGGG
>DTYS01000052.1 GCA_012961755.1 Candidatus Latescibacterota bacterium | reverse complement strand
GATTATTTCCTCGCCATCGTCTACGCCCGGCTCGTTGGTGAAGACCTTGCGGAGGACCTTACCAAGGTGCCCCCTGGCCGTCCAGAGAGCGAGGCCTGCGAGGGCGAGCATGGCTCCGAGGCCTTGGTGTGCAAGGAACGGGGAGCCGAGGGGATCGGCCATCACCCTCCTCGGGCTCGATATACCGAACCTCCTGAAGACGGCGTACTCGAGGGTAGTGAGGAGGCCGAGGGCCCATATACTGAAGCCAGTCCTGGTGTCGAGGAGGTAGCCGAAGCCCACGACAGCATAGCTCACGGAGAGCCTTATGAAGAAGGACCTCCTCCAGAACCAGTAGTACTTCCAGAGCGGGAAGCCCTCGGGCACCACCGGGAAGTAGTGGTGGAGTGCCCTCCAGCTGTTCATTAACATGGGGATGAGGAAGCCGAGCCATACTGCGGGGTTCCTGAAGAAGGTAAAGGTTCTGCCCTCCTGTTCACCTATCATAGCTATCGGGACCTGAACCAACGGAAATAGGAGCCTCTCGTTGGATATCCATTGTTTCCTTACGAAGACCATGATCGCGACGACCACGGCGTACATGCCGAGGAGGAGGGGGAGCCAGCGAAGGAGTGGGAGGACCCAGGCGGTCCAAGGGACAGGCTTCCCACGGGATAGACCCTCGTAGAAGGATTTCACCGCCTCCTGGTCTGAGATTATCATCCAGGGCCTTACATAGTCCGATATTACCTTAGCCCAGCCATTCTCCGGGGTAGCATAGTATGTCCCAGCGGATATCTGAGAGAGGAGCACGGAGACCAGTCCGTTGGTGGGGAGGGTACAGGCGACCATAGCCATTATGTACACGACCGCAAGTTCGGCCCTTGTAAGTCTCTTCCTGCCCATGGCCGGCTGGAGGAGGAGAAGGAGGAAGAAGAGGAATACAGCGGCTGGGGTGCTGTAGTCGAAGGACATGGGAGAACCAGAGATTATGAGGTTCTCGTACGGGGCAGCGACGCTGAGGGCAAGTGCGAGGCCCATTCCTACGAGGACCGACCTGAGGGTTATCCCTTTTCCTTGCATATCCTGTGGACGTAAATAAAGCGGCGACGGCGATGCCGAGGCCGCTCTGGGCGGGGCATCCTGTCAGGAAGTCCCCAAGTTCCTGAGCGCCCTCCTGAACATCCCGGATAGCTTGGGGTCTCCACCGGAGAGGGAGAGACCTTTCTCGAGGGCCTTCCTCGCCTCTCCCTTCCTTCCAACCCTTATGAAGCCTATCCCCAGGTGATACCAGGTGGAGGGGTCCTGGGGGGCAAGCTTTACGGCCTTCCTGAAGTAGGCGAGCCCTTCCTCCTTCCTCCCCACCATAAAGCAGGTCCTACCAGCACCGAGGTAGCTCAGGACGTGATCCGGGGCCACCTCTATGGCCTTCTTATATATCTCCAGGGCCTTCTCTGGCTCTCGCTTGAGGACGTAAACGAGGCCTATCCTGTACATAGCTACGATATGGTCCGGATACTGCTCCAGGACCCTGTTGAGCTGTCTAAGGGCACCGTCGAGGTCACCATTTTCAACCATGAGCCTTGCGAGCTCCATCCTGGCGGTCGGGTCTTCGGGGCGTTCGAATATGTGGTCGAGGAGGGCCCTCATCCTCTTTGTCGATGTCCTGGACCACCCCTTCCTGGACCTCAGGTCCCTGAAATTGGAGAACTCCTCCCTCGCCTCCTTGTCCATGCCTTTCCTCCTGAGGAGGAGGGCGAGGCGGTAGTGAGGTTCGGGCAGATCCGGGTCCATACCCACAGCCCTCCTGTACTCAGCCTCAGCCTCTTCGGTCATCCCAAGGGCCTCGTACGCCCTGGCGAGTTGATAGCGGAGGGGGGCGGTGTCGAGCCCACGTTCTAAGGCGGACTTCAGCTCCACTACAGCCTCGTAATACCTTCTCCTTACGAAGAGGAGCCTCCCGAGGTTCCAGTGGGCCTCGGCCCTGTATGGATCAAGCCTTAGCACCCTCCTGAAGTCCTCCTCTGCTTCCCCGTACCTCCCCATCTCGTAGTACACGAGTCCGCGATTGTATAGGCCAAGGACGTAGGTAGAATCCATACTCAAGGCCATGTTCAAGGCCTCGAGGGCCCTTCCCGCCTGCCCCTTCCTCGCATATATGGTGGCGAGGTTGTTGTACGCGGGGAGGGCCTTAGGGTCGAGGTCTATAGCCTTCTTGCAGGCCCTCTCGGCTTCTGAAAGCTTTCCCAGGTCCATCAGGGACCTTGCTATGCCCAGGTACGCCCTGACGCAAGTGGAGTCCTCGGTTATTATCCTGGAGTATTCGGCGACCGCCCTGGGTAGCTCACCCCTCCTTGCGAAAAGTTCGGCACGGGAGAGCCTCTTTTCGATGTCACCCCTACCCGAGCAAGATGCGAGGACGAATAATATCCAGAGGCGCCTCATCTTATGCCTATCTTCTCCACCCCGTTCTCCTTGAGGAGGTCCATGATGTGTACGACCCTGTCGTACCCCACCTCCGCGGCTCCGGTGAACAGAACCTTCCTCTCGGCGCCGGGGGGGAAGAGTTCGTCAAGCTTAGATGGGAGACCTTCCTCTCCAACTTCCTCTCCGTTGACGAGGACCTTGCCCTCAGCGGTGAGGACCACAACGACGTCCTGCCTGACTTCGCCCGAGGAGGGTCCGACGCCGGACCTCGGGAGCGTGGACGAGATGGCTTCTATCACAACGGGGGTTATCACGAGGAAGCCAAGGAGGAGGGAGAGGGATATGTCTCCGAGGGAGGTTATGTTTATCGAGGAGTAAGGCCTGGACATCACCCTTCTTCTCCTCTTCCTCCTGACCATCCCTACTCCTCCTTCCTGGCTACGAGGTGGACCCCAGGAGCACCCACCTCACGACATACTTCCATTATTCTCAATATCTCCTTATATTTCAATGTCTTAGCACCTTTTATAACTATTGGGATGCCCTCCCTCCCCCTGTATGCGAGGGCAAGCTCGTCCCTGAGGCTCCTCCAGGAGACCTCCTTCAGGTTCACGTACAAGGAGCCGTCCGCCCTTATGGACACGACCACCTCCCTCTCGACGTCCTCTGGGGTCTCGGAATGCCTTGCACTGGGGGTGTTCACGGGGATACCCTCCCTGATGGCCGGGACAGTTATCATGAATATTATGAGGACTACCAGGGCTATGTTGACTATGGGGGTTATCTCGGGGAAGGCGAATATCTGGGAGGTTCTCCTCCTCACCCTTCCTCCTTGGACGTCCTGAGGAGTTCCCTCCTGACGAGATGGCCGAGTATCCTGGAGGCCCTGTTGTCCAACTCAAGGGAATAAACGTCCACCTTGTTGGTGAAGTAGTTATACGCCCAGAGGGCCGGCATGGCTACGAAGAGCCCGACCACGGTGGTGACTAAGGCCTCGGGTATA
The DNA here is from genome assembly GCA_012961755.1 of Candidatus Latescibacterota bacterium. GTDB lineage: Bacteria > Latescibacterota > 4484-107 > B68-G9 > B68-G9 > B68-G9. Next base: position 6,220 of record DTYS01000052.1, on the reverse strand, counting down.
CCTCCGGATACAGTGGCTATGCCTCCGGTTCCGGTGGCCGCTATGTTCCTGAAGGCGGTTATGAGGCCGGTGACCGTGCCGAATAGGCCTAGGAAGGGGGATATTGCGGCTATGGATGCAAGGCCTGTCAGCCTCATCCTAAGGTTGGAGGAGGCGACGTCCACGGCTCTGGTGGAGGCCTCGTCCACCCCCTCCATCACAACGGAGGGAGGCTGTCCCTCGTCCACAAGCATCCTGAACTCCTTGAGGGCCACTGAGACCACGCTCGCTAAGGAACAGAACTTCCTCCTCTCCGGCCTGTCTGCCATCTCTATTACTTCATCTACGCCGAGCTGGTGCAGCCTCCCCTCCACCTCCCCTGCGAACTCTGAGGACCTCCTTCTCGCCCACCTCAGGGCCAAGCCCCTGTCTATCATAACTGCGTAGGAATACACGGAGAGGACCGCCAGGAGGACGACGACAGTCTTCCCCGATATAGCCATCTCCTCCCAAAGTTCGCCGACTACTCCCATGTCACCTCCTTATTCCTGCCATGAGCTGTTGAGTTATGGAGCCTTCCTGGGTGAGGGCGAATACTATGGTATTAACAGCGAACTGGAGGCTCCTGGTGGCGTCATGCACCACTTCGTAGGTTTCGGTCCCGAGGACAGCGGTATCGGTGACGAGGGTGTTCCTGGAGCTGGGGATGAACACGGCGAGGCGTTCCCCTATCTCTATCCCCCTGTCCCCCGTCCTGAACCCAACTCCGGTGTAGAACATGTTCTCACGGACCGACATATCGAAGTCGAAGAAGGCATGGTATATGGGATGATCGGGCTTGATGTACATGAGCCTCCAGTGCGCTCCCTCGAGGAGTCCCTGGGTCTTGAGGGCCTCCTTGAACACCCTTATCGTGGCCACGTCGCCCCCTCCTCCCTTCGCTAAGGCGAACCCCCCTCCTGCCAGGTACCTTCCGAGGTTCTCCAGCTCCTTTTGGGTGAGGGCGTGGGGCTCACCTATCCAGTCGGGGAGGACTATCCATGGGATCGTGAGGAGCTTCGGGTCGTCGAGGGCCACAGGGCCTATGTATTCGGCCTTTATTCCTGTGTACCTGTGAAGGGCCTTTATAAGGTAGTCCATGCTCCTGTATATTGTGACCTGCTGTTTTATGTCCCTGCCGTACGCGGTCTCCATCCTTGCAGCCCTGCTGCGGGAATATATTTGGGCTAAGTAAATGTAACCCTTAATCTTCCTTCTGTCATTAGGGTCCTGGACTACCATAGCCCTGTACTCTCCAGTGTCCATATCCTCTATCCTGAGCATATCAAGCTTCATGTCCACCTGCCTCCTCACCTCCCTTACCCCCTTGACCTCGGCCACGCTGAGGGGGGGAAGGGAGAAACCGAACCCTTCGGAAGGGGCGAGGTCTCCGGAGTACGGGCCACCTCCCACGCTCAACCTGGAGCCGGGGCGTAGAGAGGGGGGAGCTATCTTCCTCGCATCGAGCTGCCTGAGGAGGGCGTCCGTCCTTACAGCCGCCATGGCCTGGACCTGGGCGAGCTTGGCCCTCGTGACCCCCTTACGCCTCAAGTATAACCCCCTGGGTATGGGCCTCTTCCTGAACTCAAGTACTCTGGTCGTGAGCCTTGGGGGCTTTACGAAGACGCTGGGGGGTGGAGGAGGTTGGAAGGTTATGCGGTGGACCACCTCCTGTACCTTCCTTCCCAGGAGGACGTACCCACCCAGCACGAGTACGTGGGCTGCGGTGGATACGATTACCCCTATAAGGAGCCACCTCCTGGTGGATACAAGTATTGAGAAGTCGTCCCTCATCGTGATATATAATCGGAGGGGGGCGCGACCGCCCCCCTCCCCGATGTCCTACTTCTGCATGGCCTTGATCCTTCCCCAGGTCTCGGCCTCCACCGCGACCTTCCTAGGACCTGCAAGGTAGAAGTCGGGCCACCAGTCCATGTCGTTCATAAAGTCGCCGTATGAGCGACCCCAGAACGTCTGGCCGTACCCCGGACCTCCGTCGGGGTCGGGGCATATGAGGGTCATGTTAAACTTGTGGCCCTCCCTTACGACCTCGTCCTTCAGCTCGGGCGCTCCCCTGAGGAGGAGGTCCCAGGCTATGGCCGCCTCTACGACGTACCCCTCCTCGGTCGGGCCTCCTGCGAGCTGGGAACCCCTGAAGAAGTCAGGGTCTGTCCCGTACATGTGATTGCCCTCCTCACCCTCCTCGCCCGCACCCCAGGTCTGCATGGAATACACCGCCTCATCTATGTTCATGGGGTGCAGGTAGACGGCCACGTCGTCCGGCCCCCTGGTGGTCCCGCCGTTGCCGGCGAGGTCCCACTCGAGGAAGAAGCCGTCCCTGGTCCAGAAGGCCCAGTCCCCCTTCTCAGGGTCACCTATTATGTCGAAGACGTTGTCTTGGATGCGGGCTGACACGTAGAAGTAGTCCTCGTCCCAGGAAAACCAGAAATGGCCGAACCAGTCCTTGTCGGTGGCCTTTTCCGATGCGTCCTCCTCATCCCCCAGGGCGAGGTTGTTGTCAAGGCCACCTGCCGCACCCACTTTGACCCTGTCAGGGGTGTAGTCAGGTCCACGGTTGTAACCGTACTTATCGCCCCATTCGGTTATTATGGACGGCCCCCACCATATCTCGTAGGCCTGCTCCAGCTCCCAGTCCTCGAGGACCCCATCTATCACGGGCGGGTTGTCTCCGACGTAAGGGATACCGCCGTCGTGGGGTTCGGAGCTGTAAGGCCACCAGTGCCCACTCCCCATAAGCTGGGCCCCGGCCGGAGCGGCCAAGGCTACTACGATGAGCGTTGTGAGCACATACCTCATCTCTACCTCCTTGTTGGACGTCTACCCGTTACTTCGCCGTCCCGCACGCGTTTTCCTTTCAGCATCACCTCCTTTCCTCTCTGAGCCTCACCACTCCTTGCTCCACTGAGAAAGGGAATTCCAAGGTTATCAAGGTTTTGGGTATGTCGTATATCCCAAACTCGAGGACGAAGTCCCTTATAACGAGCCTCACCTCTTCGGCATCCCTCGGGATAGGGTCGAAGACTATCTTTCCGGTGTAGGACTTACCCTTGAAGATGGGGGAGTCCTTATGGTATATGCTGGCCCTCACCACCCCCATCCTCTCCAGGAAGAGCTTATAGTCGTTCCCGCTCCTCACGCCCCTCGAGAGGAAGTAGGTCTCGAAGTTCCGAGGGTCTCCCATGGCCTCCTGCCTGTTCAGAGCGTAGGGACGGAGGACCTGACCCCTGTCGGTCACGAGGAAGGCCCTCTCAGGGTAAAGCTGAACCTTGTCGAAGGTTGGGTTCACGACGGTCACCTGAAACACCGTGAACCTCGTGGGGACGTACCCGAGCCTGAAGTCCACCCCCCTCTCCACGAACGGATTCTCCGGGCCGGGGACCTCCCTCCTCAACTCTTCGTCCGGGACGTGCTTCACCCTGACCTGTAGGCCCTCTTTCGTGAATACCCATGAGCTGTCTACGGGATCTACCTTGTACCCCCTTGAGTGGGAGGAGAGAGGGGTGAGGTGAACCCTGTAGACAGAACGGATGGGGGTAAGGCATGAGAGGGACAAAGACAGCCATAACCACCAAACCTTCTTCATCTTCTTCTCCATCCATGAAGATAAAACATCCCTCCTACGATGTCAAGGGGTCCACTATGTCGGCCGTCGTTCAGAGGTTCTGGAGCCTGGCCTTTGCAAACTCCACAACTTCCCTGTTGTCGGGATCGTCACCTCCGAGGGATATGACCTTCATGTACGCCTGCCTGGCCCCCTCCGCGTCGCCCAGGTGTTCGAGGGCTACACCGAGGTTGGCGAGAGCCGCGAGGGCTGTGTAGGTTTCTGGGTGGGCCTCGGCTATCTCCCTGAAGGCCCGGGCTGCGTAGTCGTAGTTGCCCTTCTGAAATTCCGCGAAGGCCATCTCGTACTCCTCGCTCGCGATGTCCTCCTCGAGGTCCAGGAGGAGGGCCTCGGCCTTCCTCGCCTCCTCGGTCCCGGGGAACATCCTTATGACCTTCCTGTACGCCTCCTGTGCCTTCCTGTAGTCCTTCGTGCTATAGTAATAGTCCCCCACCGAGAATTGGGCGTACCTCGCATAGTCGCTTTCTGGGTATAAGGCCACGAGCTCCTCCATAGTGCCCACCGCTTCCTCTGGCCTTCCTAGGTCGAGGTAGGTCCACGCGGCGGAGTAGAGGGCCCGGGGTGCGAATTCCGTGTCCGGGAACCTGCGGGCGACCTCGAGGTAGATTTCGAGGGCCCTGCGGAACTTGGTAGCGTTGTATAGGTTCTCCCCCATACGGTAGAGGGCGTCAGGGACGAACTCGTGGTCGGGGAACTTTTCGGCCAGAGTCCGGAAGACCTCGGCAGCCTCCTCGTACCTCCCAAGTATCTCGTAGCAGTATCCGAGGTGGTAATAGCCGGAGGGAAGTTCCGGATGGTCGGGGTGCTCCCTTATGTACGACCTGAACGCCTCGGCGGCCTCCTCGTACCTCTCGAGGAGGTACAGGGCCCTGCCGACCACGAACCCCATGGCCCCGGACTCCGTGCCGTGAGGGAACCTCTTCAGGCCCTCGGAGGCTGTCCTGAGGGCGTCCCTGTACCTACCCTGTTCCATGTAGACCGAGCTGAGGACGGAATATGCCCTCTCCCTCTTGAAGAAGCCGGCCCTGTCGTCGTCCACAAAGTCGCCGGCTATTATCTCCTCGGCCACCCTTTCAGCATCTTCGAGCTTCTCCTGGTCGTAGTAAAGTTCCATGAGGAGGAGCTGGTAGTCAGATCTCTCCTCGGGGCTTATGGCGGACTCTATGAGCTGGGAGTAGTTCCTGACGGTCTGTTCCGCCCTGCCGAGCCTTATAAGGGCCGTGCCCCTGGTCCTGTAGGCCACGAGCCTGGCCTTAGGCGGGACCTCGCCCGAGAGGAAGGAGTCGAGGTCGGAGATGCAGTTTTCGTAGTGGAGGACGGCAGAGGCGCTGTCCCCCCGGGAGTCCTCTTCCTTCCCGAGCTCGTATTCGGCGAGGCCTCTGAAGAGCCTGGCAAAGGATGTGAGGAGTGGGTTGGAGGTCCTCTTCAGGATTTCGGAGAGGTAACCGACCTCTTCAGCGTACTTCCCCTTCGCCCTGGCTATCCTCGCCTTTATGTAAAATATCTCGGCCGAGGTCTCCACGTCCCCCATACGCTCCGAGGTCCCTATGGCCCCGTCGAGGTCGAGGAGCCTCTCGGCGTCCTCGAACCTCCCCTCGGCAACGAGCATGTCGCCGGCCTCGGCCTGAACCTTGGGCCAGAAGGGGGAGGAAGGGGGACATTGCGGAAGGCTCTTATTGCCTCCTCGGTCATACCGAGCTTCCTGTAGCAGAGGCCGAGGTTCTTGTACGCCCTGTCGGAGAGCTCGTGGCCCGGGTATTCCCTCAGGAGCCTCAGGTACGAGTCCACAGCCCCCTCGTAGTCTCCCCCCTCGAACTTGAGCCTGGCATGCCACATGAGGGCGTAGGGGGCGACGGGGGCGGAGGGGTAGAGTTCGAGGACTCTGGAGAAACAGGAGGACGCTGAGTCGGGGAGGCCGAGGCCGTAGTACGAGAGGCCGAGACCGTACAAGGCGTCCGGGGCCCTAGGACTCGAGGGGTAAGAGGAAAGGAGTCCGCGGTAGTGAGATGTCGCTTCGAGGTAGAGGCCCTCGGCAGCGGAGGTATCCTCCTCTGCCATGTGCCTGTACCCCTCGGCCACCATGAAGGTCGCATCGTCGAGGGCGAAGCCGACCTCCCTGGCAACTTCGCCGTAAGCTTTCATGTAGACCTGGTACTCCTCAACGGCCTCGGGGTACCTTCCTGCGTCGTAGAGGGATTTGGCTATCCTGAGCTGGGCCCTGGCACGGAAGGCTGGGTCGTCCACGACCTCCATGGCCTCCCTGAGGACCCTCACACCCTCGTCCACTCCCCTCTCCCTGAACACGAGGTCGGCCATCCTCTCGTACGACTCCTCCACAAGTACTATCTCTTGGGGGTAGCGTTCCGACACGAGGGAGTAAGCTTCTATGGCCTCGGCAACCTTCCCCTGTTCAGCGTAGGTGTCCCCTATCCTTATCTGGGCCTTGGCCACGAGTTCCCTGGTGGTCTCCTTTACGAGCCCCCTGAGCCTCTGCACCTTCATGGCTTGGAGCTCTTCCTCGGTCATCTTGGAGAAGTCGTACTTGTCCACGAGCCTCCT
>DTYS01000051.1 GCA_012961755.1 Candidatus Latescibacterota bacterium | reverse complement strand
GTTGCACATCGGCCAACGCCGTCCAGATAGTGGAGAAGATAGAGGGCCCCGTGCTCTTCGTCCCGGACCAGTACCTGGGCAGCTACGTGGCCTCCAAGACCGGCAAAGAACTGATACTCTGGCCCGGATTCTGCCATGTGCACATGAGCATACTCCTTCAGGAGGTAGAGGAGCTCAGGGCCGAACATCCGGACGCCGAGGTCATGGTACATCCGGAATGCCGACCCGAGGTGCAGGCCCTCGCGGACCAGGTGCTGAGCACCGGAGGGATGTGCAGGTACGCTAAGGAGACGGATGCGGAGGTCATAATCGTGGGCACCGAGGTCGGGATAATCCATAGGCTGAGCAAGGAGAACCCCGATAAGACCTTCATTCCCGCATCCCGAAGGGCCGTATGCCCTAACATGAAGCGTATAACTTTAGAAAAGGTCCTTCACTCCTTAGAAGACCTATCCCCCCGTGTGGAAGTTCCGGAGCAGGTTCGCGTCCGGGCCAAGGATGCATTAGATGCGATGGTCGGAGCGAGCTGAGGGAGGAAATCTATGACTTTCCTGAGGAGGGGAAATATCCTATGGATCATGCCTCCGCCCGGCGCCCTCTGCGGGGGCGTCGGGCTCTGCCGGATCGTCCATACTTCAAAACGAATTCAACCGGCAGACGATAAGGAGGAAGGATGTCCAAGACCATAGCCGAGATCAACGAGAAGATAAGGAAGGGACAGGTGGTGGTCGTGACCGCCGAAGAAATAATAGATATTGTGGAGGAGAAGGGACTTAAGAAGGCCGCAGAGGAGGTGGACGTGGTGACCACGGGGACCTTCGGCCCCATGTGCTCCTCCGGAGCCTTCCTGAACATAGGCCATTCTAGGCCCAGGATCAAGCTCGGAGGGGGCAAGGTCTACCTCAACAGGGTCCCGGCGTACGCGGGCTTAGCGGCCGTGGACATCTACATAGGTGCTACGGCCCTTCCCGACGGGGATCCGAGGAACTCCGAACATCCCGGGGAGTTCCGCTACGGAGGAGGACATGTGATACAGGACCTGGTCGCGGGTAAGGACGTAGAGCTTACGGCCGAAGCTTACGGCACGGACTGCTACCCCAGGAGGCGTCTGGAAACCCTTATAAACATAAGGGACATAAATGAGGCCGTGCTATTCAACCCCCGCAACGCCTACCAGAACTACAACGTGGCCGTCAACCTCTCCGACGGGACCATCTACACCTACATGGGTGTCCTAAAGCCACGTCTTGGAAATGCCAACTACTCGAGCGCGGGTCAGCTGTCCCCCCTCCTCAACGACCCCCTCTACCGCACGATAGGGATAGGGACGAGGATATTCCTCGGAGGAGGGATAGGGTACGTGGCCTGGCACGGCACGCAGCACAACCCCTCCGTGCCGAGGACCGAAAGGGGGGTGCCCAAATCTGGCGCGGGGACCTTGGCCGTCATAGGCGACCTGAAGACCATGGACCCGAGCTGGCTCGTGGGGGTTTCAATGACCGGCTACGGAGTGAGCCTTATGGTCGGCATAGGTGTGCCCATCCCCATCCTCGACGAGGAAGTATGTCGCTCCGTCTCCGTAAGGGACGAGGAGATATGGGCGCCCGTGGTCGACTACAGCGACTCCTACCCCAACTTCAAGCCCGAGGTCCTTGAGGAGGTCAACTACGCCCAGCTCAGGAGCGGGAAGATAACGGTCCGGGGGAAGGAAGTTCCAACGGGCAGCCTTTCGAGCTACGCGAAGGCGAGGGAGATAGCAGGGATCCTAAAGGAGTGGATAAGTAAGGGGAAGTTCCTGCTCACCCAACCCGTAGCTTCCATCCCTGGGGCCGAAAGTGGCTACACCTTCCGGCCTCTTAAGGAGAGGAAGCCTTAGGTCCGGAGTCCAAAGGATAGCTCTTTTACATCTCCTGCCGGAAGTCCGCAGATAGGATATCTGGACGAATCCAGCGCACCAAGGCCGAAAGTCCCAGGGACAATCTTAGGGCTCTTGGGACCAGCTGACCCCTCTGGGGCCGTATACCTTATCGTAGTACTTCATATATTCCCCCGAACGCACCCTCTCCACCCACTCCCTGTTGGCTATGTACCAATCTACGGTCCTTTCGAGGCCGAAGTCGAACGTAACCTCCGGGGACCAGCCCAAGTCCCTGACCTTCTCGCAGGTCAGGGCGTAACGGAAGTCATGGCCGGGCCTGTCCTCCACAAACGTGATGAGTGCCTTGACCTCCCTCTCATCCTTACCCGTCCTCTCGGCCACAAGCTCGCATATGCGCTCGACGACCTCTATGTTCCTCCTCTCCTCCCCTCCCGCGATGTTGTACACCTCCCCGTCCTTTCCCTTCTCCAACACCAAGGCTATGGCCCTGCAGTTGTCCTCCACGTACAGCCAATCCCTCACGTTCTCGCCCCTTCCGTAGACCGGAAGTGGCCTCCCCTCGAGGGCGTTGAGCGTCATGAGGGGGATGAGCTTCTCGGGAAATTGATACGGGCCGTAGTTGTTGGAGCTCCTGGTTATGACGACGGGAAGCCCGTAGGTCTTGTAGTAGGCCCGACAGAGCAGGTCAGCCGCTGCTTTGCTGGCAGCGTAGGGGGAATTGGGAAGCAGGGGGGATCCCTCGGTGAAGGTCCCCTCCCTCCCCAGGGAACCGTAAACCTCATCGGTGGAAATCTGTAAGAACCTCCCCACCTTATACTTTCTGGCAGCCTCCAGTAGCACCTGTGTGCCTTGGACGTTCGTGGTGAGGAATGGGGAGGGGTCGAGAATGCTCCTGTCCACATGGGTCTCGGCGGCGAAGTTCAGCACGACGTCGAACCTCTCCTCGGAGAAGATCTCGTCCACGAGCTTTCTGTTGGCCACGTCCCCCCTCACGAACCTGTAATCAGGATGTCCCTCCATGCCTTTGAGGTTCTCGAGGTTACCTGCGTAAGTGAGCTTGTCCAGGTTCACCAACTTCCACCCGGGAAGTTCCCTAAGCACGTAACGAACGAAGTTGCTCCCTATGAACCCGGCACCCCCCGTGACGAGGAGCTTCATAGGACCCCCTGAAGCTTCAAATTCTTCAGCCTTTCGACCGCCTCCCTCAGGCGCCCCGTGGGCACGGTGAGGCTCACCCTGAAGTACCCCTCCCCGTGCTCGCCGAAGCCCACACCGGGCGTGACCACTACCCCCGCCTCGTCTATGAGCCTGCCCACGAAGCCTTCGGACGTGTACCCCTCGGGAACCCTGCACCAGACATAACACCCTGCCTTAGGCCTAAATACCTTGAGGCCGACCTCCTCGAGCCCTCTGACTACCATATCCCTCCTCTCCTGGTATATGGCCCTCTGCCTCTCCACGTGTTCGTCGGGACCGTCTAAGGCCGCTATACCCGCGAACTGAACAGCCTGGAACGCCCCTGAATCTACGTTAGTTTTAACCCTTCCTAAGCCCTCCAACACCTCCTCGTTCCCGGCGGCCCACCCGAGCCTCCATCCCGTCATGTTGTAGGTCTTGGAGAGGGAGTGGACCTCTATCCCGACCTCCAACGCCCCGGGCACTTCCAAGAAGCTCGGGTGGACGAAGCCATCGTAGGTGACCTCGGAATATGCTGCGTCGTGAACCACTATGAGCCCGTACCTCCTCGCAAACTCCACGACTTCCCGGAAGAACTCCCTCGTGGCCACGGCTCCCGTAGGGTTGGAGGGGAAGTTAAGGAAGAGTAGCTTGGCCTTCTTGGCCACGTCCTCCGGCAGGGAAGAAATGTCCGGCAGGAACTCCCGCTCCTCTAGGAGCGGGACCGGATAAGGCGTACCCCCTGTCATCACCGTCGCGTTCCTGTACACCGGATACCCCGGGTCCGGCACGAGCACTAGGTCCCCGGGGTCAACGAAGGCCCAGGGGAGGTGTGCCAGTCCCTCCTTGGCCCCTATAAGGGTGAGGACCTGAGCTTCAGGGTCGAGCTCTATTCCGGCCTTCCTCCTGTACCACCTGACTACGGCCTCCCTGAAGTCCATGCTCCCCGTATAGGATGGGTACCTGTGGTTGGCCGGGTCGCGGACGGCCTCGCAGAGCCTTTCTATCACGTGCTTCGGGGTGGGCTCCACGGGGTCCCCCACCCCGAGGTCTATCACGTCCATACCACGGGCTATAGCCTCGGCCTTCCTCCTATCTATGTCCGCAAAGAGGTAGGGTGGAAGCGCTCTAATCCTCTCTGCAAGCTTGAACATTTCGCCTCCTATGTCTTAAGTTTCTTCTTCTCCGCGGCTGGGAACAGTATATTGTTGAGTATCAACCTATATCCCGGGGAACGTTTGTGTAGGGAGAGTTGGGTGGGGGGATCGCCGACGAGGTGACGGTAGTCCTCGGGATCGTGCCCGGCCAAGAACGTGAACGTTCCCCTTCCCAGGTTTCCGTGGATGTACTTCACCTCGTCCGTCCCCTCAACCTGGCCGAGGATTATGACGGACTTCTTCAGGAACCTCCTGTGAAACGCCGAGGTCTGGCCCAAAAAGCCCTTAACCACCTGGGTGTGGTTCTGGACGAGCATAGTGGGCACGGGGTCGTACTTGGCCGAGAAGTCGAACAGGGTGAAGGCATCCCCCTCCGGTCCCCTCCCCATCCCTCTGTAAGGTTGGACATCTATGTCGGAAAATTCGTACTGGTAAGGGTCCAGGATAATGTGGAAGTTCTCGAAGGCGAAGGTGAGGGAGAAATCCAGTTTCCCTTGTGCTAAAGGATCAGGAGGATCGCCGTCGTAGATCGTGTCGCATATGTCGGTCTTCGCAGCAGCTAAGGCTATGTCTATGGTGTCCGTGGCCGAGCACATCGCAAACAGGAACCCTCCCTCCTGTACGTACTCCCTTATCTTGAAGGCCACGGCCTTCAACATCTCGGACACCTTGTGGAACCCCAGGCCCCGGGCCGTCTCCTCGTAGTACCTCTGCCTCTCCCTGTACCAGGGCGTGTTGTGGTACATAACGTAGAACTTCCCGTACTGGCCCGTGAAGTCCTCGTGGTGCAGGTGGAGCCAGTCGTAGTTTTCAAGCTGGCCCTCGAGCACCTCCTTGACCCAGAGCGTGGTGTACGGGATCTCCGCGTACTCTAGGGCCATCCTTACAGCATCGTCCCACGGCTCGGCCGTCGGAGGAACGAAGACTGCGATCGTCGGGGCCTTCTCGAGGCGGACGACCTCCATGTTGGAGCTCTCCACGGCCGAGTATATCTCGGCCACCTGGGAGGCGTCCACCACCTCGTACGAGACCCCCCTTATCAGACATATCCTTTTGATGTCATCCCTCTCCTCCGTAAGGAACGAACCTCCCCTGTAGTTCAGGAGCCACTCTACGGTGCCTCCGTGCTCCAAGGCCCAGTACGCCACGCCGTAGGCCTTCAGGTGATCGGTCTGGGACAGGTCCATCGGTATCAAAAGCTTCTGTGCAGGAACTTGGGAGAATAGGAGTAATAAAAATAGATACATCATATCTCCAAGGAATAACTGCTCACTTCTGGGATTCCTTTGAGGTTATATTTCATCTCCCCTTTCGGCCGATATTTCGTTATATTTGGGAGGTGATCCGCCTTAATGTACTCCCATTTTCCGGACGTGTCAAGGCTCGCTCTGGTCTTCGGGGCTCAGGAGAGCACGTTCCGTGATGTGGTGCTCTCCCTTCAGACGGACGCTCTAAGTGCGGGGGCGGATATCTCGGTCTTAGGAGTGCACGAGGGGTGGCTGAGAAGGGAGAAGGTCACGAGGGCCCTTGTGGTAGACGACCGTGGGGACGTGGTCCTCCGTGATTTCTCTCCACCTTTAAGGCCTGACCACGTCTGGGTCCTCCACCTCCCCTCGGTAGGGGAGAGGGAATTACACAGGTCGATATCGTCCGTCCTTAAGGATGTACCTCAGATAAACCCGTATCCGGCCTCTGAGAGGGCGGACGACAAGGCCGAGACGCACGGGCTCTGGGATGGACTTCCGACCCCTGCGTGGAAGTTGCTCAAAAGGGGTTCCCCTACGCTCGAGGGGGACCTCGAAGGCTTCCTCAGGAAGCACGGACGTGTGGTGGTCCTTCCGAACCACGGGACCGAAGGGAGGGATGTGGAATGCTTCGGCGCGGGGGAGGGAAGGCTGTGGGAGCACATAGATCACATCATGAGTTACGACGACGTGCTCCTGAGGGAGGAGAGGGGGGAACTGACGTTCTGGGAAGAGGATGTAGGGCTCCTGAGGTTCTGCCTCAGGGTCCATGTGGCATGGGATGGGGGAAGGTTCGTGGCTGAATCGGGGTTCGTCCAGGTCGCACCGTCCGAGGACTTCCCCGTGGCCTCAAGGGGAAGGGGGGGAAGAATATCGTCCTTAACCGAGGTCCTGAGGAACCTCCGCTTCCGAGGTGGAAGGTGGGTCCCGAACGAGGGGGACGTGTCGCTCGTTCGGGAGGTATCCGAACGGGCCGCTGATGCCCTCAACGAGGGGTTAAAGGAGGGTGAGATGCTGCTATTTATGGGGCTGGACATCGTCTGTGACGTGGACGACGGGGGGAGGCTCCTGCCCGTCCTCTTGGAGGCCAACCCGAGGCCGGCCGGACTCCAGCACTCGAGGTTCCTCGGCCTTGAGCACGATGAGCTCTTTATAACTTCGGCCCTTTTCCGGTACATAGGGAGGTAAATATGGCCTTAGCGTTACCCGTAAGTAAGTGGCTTTCGCAGATCGAGGACCCGAACGAAGCTTTGAAGGGAAGGTTAAGGGAGCTTTACGGCGGGGACGTATCCCTCATCTACGGGAGGCTCTCGCTCTGGAAGAGGGCGTTGGAGGCGTTCGGAGGGGCCTATGGGGACGAGGAGGTCGCTGTCGTCCGTTCCCCCGCGAGGATAAACATAATGGGCGTGCATGTAGAGCACAGGGGGGGATGGGTCAACTACATGACCTTCGCAAGGGAGGTGGTGGCCGCCGTCTCCCCGAGGGACGACGACCTCGTGGTCCTCCACAACGCCGATCCGAGGTATCCCCCTCGCTCCTTCAGGATATCCGAGGAACTCCCACCGCGTAGGAGGGGGAGGTGGATGGACTTCATAGAGGAGGCCAGGCCACAGAAGGGGGACTGGGCGAACTACGTGAAGGCTGCGGTGTTGATGTTACAGGATTTCTTAGGGGAGAGGCCTTTGAGGGGCATGGAGATGGCCTTGGCGGGGGACGTGCCTGAGGGCTCGGGGATGAGCTCCTCCTCCGCCTTGGTCGTGGCCTCTCTCGAGGCGGCGATATGGGTCAACGGGCTCTCGGTGCCTCCTGAGGAGAAGGTGCGCCTCGGGGGGGAGGGCGAGTGGTACGTGGGCACGAGGGGTGGGAGCGGGGACCATGCGGCCATGATATTCGGCAGGAGGGACATGGTCGCCCATATACAGTTCTTTCCCCTTAAGGTCGAGGAGGTCCCCTTCCCGAAGGGCTACAGGGTCGTGGCCTGCCATTCCATGAGGGAGGCAAAGAAGTCTATGGGGGTCAAAGACATATTCAACTCACGTATAGCATCCTATGAGATAGGTTTCAGGTTGATAAGGTCCTGCTTCCCGGAGTACGCTTCTAAGCTCCATCATCTTAGGGACGTAAATCCTTCCAACCTCGGCGTGGACTCCGCGGAGATATATAGGATGCTCAAGGTCCTCCCCATAACCTGCACCAGGGAGGAGGCCCTCCGGGCCCTTCCCGACGAGGAGGATGCCTTGGAGAGGGCCTTCCGCACCCACACCCCTCCTCCGGAGGGTTACAGGGTGAGGGATGTGTGCCTCTTCGGCCTGGCCGAATGCGAACGCGGGGAGGTGACAGCGAAGCTTCTGAGGGATGGGGATATGGGGAAGCTTGGGGAGCTCATGTACATATCGCACGACGGGGACAGGGTGGTGACCTACGAGGACGGGACGAGGAAGCCCTGGTCGTGCCCGGCCACGGACGAATATTTAGAAAGGCTCATCTCGGACTCCCGGAGTCCCGACCCCGAGGTGAGGGAGAGGGCGAGGCTTATGTACCAACCTGGAGGCTACAGGTGCAGCACCGAGGAATTGGACCTCATAGTTGACATATGCAGGAAGGTCCCAGGAGTCTTGGGTGCCGGGCTCACGGGAGCAGGGCTCGGCGGAGTCGTGCTGGCCTTAGTGGAGGAGGGAACAGAAGGAAGACTCTACGAGGCCTTGGAGGAGGGGTACTACTGTCCGAGGGGGCTCCCCACGGCTGTGGAAGTTTGCAGGTCCGTGGGAGGAGCGTGCGTGGTTTAGTCCGAGGTTACCATCCTCCTCAGCATCCTTATCCCTTCCTTAAGTCCCGGATGGCAAGGGTCTATACTCGCTACGGTCTTGTATCCCTCTAAGGCGGCCTTATGCTTGCCCATCCGAGCGTAACACAAGGCTAACTCGTTCAAAGCGTCAACGTCCTGCGGGTTCCCGACAAGGTACCTCTCCAAAAGCTCCACGGCCTTCTCCCATTCCCCTATCGCTCTACATAACTTCCCGAGGTCCTTGTACACCCCCGTGTGAGGGTCCGAAGCCCTTACCTTTCGGACGACCTCCATGACCCCCTCCCTATCCCCGCTCTGGACCCGCAGAAGGCCCAATGTGAGCAGAAGGCCGACGTGGCCCCCGTTCCCCTTCAGGCCCCTTTCGATCACCTCACCGGCCCTATATGTCTCCCCCTTGTACAAGAGGACCTGCGCCAAAGCGTTCGCCATATCCAGGTCCTCCGGATCGTGGGAGAGGCCCTCCCGATATATCTCCCCCGCCCTCCTCAGGTCCCCCTTCCTCCAATATGCGAATCCAAGCTCCCAGAAGAGCCAACGCTCACTTATCCCCTCGTTCCTGGCCCTTTCGAGGACCGAAATTTGGTCCTCACCCCTCCCCAGGTGTCCGTAGAGGGCGGCCAAGTTTCGGTAGTATATCCCCATCTTCGGGTTGTATCTTATAGCTAAAAGGTAAGGCTCCTCAGCGAAGCTCAGTTGGCCCATAAG
>DTYS01000050.1 GCA_012961755.1 Candidatus Latescibacterota bacterium | reverse complement strand
GGAGGGGAAGGCCGAGGGAGCGGAGGAGGAAGTTGAGGGAGAGGGGGAAGGGGGCACGCAGGCCCCACCTGGGAAGCACTTCGGGGTTCAGGACTTCCCGGGGCGGGCCTTCGGCCACGAGCTCCCCTCGGAAGAGCACCACCACCCTTTCGGCCTTCAGGGCCTCCTCCGGGCGTTGGGTTATCCATATCACGGAGGTGCCTTCCTCGGAGAGTTCATCTACCGCCCTTTCTACCTCCTTCCTGCCCTCCGGGTCTAAGAACGACATCGGCTCGTCCAGGATGAGGTACCTGGGGCGCATGGCCCAGAGGGAGGCGAGCACGAGGCGGGCCTTTTCGCCTCCCGATAGCTTGTGGGGTGGAAGGAGGCGGTATCCCGAAAGGCCGAAGCGTTCTAAAGCTTCGGATACCCTCCTCCTCATCTCGGGGGGCTGAAGGCCGAGGTTCTCGAGGCCGAAGGCGACCTCCCTTTCGACCACTGCCGAGACTATCTGGGAGTCGGGGTTCTGGAAGGCGAGGCCGACCCTCCTTCGGACTTCGTACGGACCTTTGAGGGTGGAGAGGCCGTCCACAAGGACCTGGCCCTCGGTAGGACGGAGGAGGCCGACGATGCATAGGGCGAGGGTGGTCTTCCCCGAGCTGTTGGGGCCGAGGATAGCTATCCTTTCCCCCTCCCCGATCTCGAGGGAGACGCGCCTGAGGATGGGCTGGTCGCCGTAGGAAAGCGAAACTTCCTTAAGTTCTATCACGGCCCGAGAGCTACGGGTTCCCCTCCCTTTTCCAGGGACCTCTGGCAGGCCTCTAAGACCCTCAGGACCCTGAGCCCGTCCATCCCGTCGCTCTTGGGGGTCCTCCCGTCCCTCACGCACTCTAAGAAGTGGGAGCACTCCAGGGCCAACGGTTCGGCCATTCGGACCCTCGGGATCGTTATGTCGCCCCAACGGATGGAGAAGGCCTCACCGTATGAACGATAGTCGGGGGATGCGTCCACTCCCTTGTCGTATATCCTGAGCATCTCGGAGGGGTTGGTGTCATCGAAGACGGCCATCTTTCTGCTCCCCACGACCGTGAGCTTTCTGACCTTGTGGGGGTCAAGCCAGCTTACGTGGATGTGAGCTATAGTGCCGCCGGGGAAGTGGAGGGTTACGAAGGCCACGTCCTCTACCCCCTCCTGTAGGTAGCTTTCGCCCACGGCGGTGACCCGGACCGGCTCGGTTTCCAGGAGCATAAGGGCCACTGATATGTCGTGAGGGGCGAAGCTCCAGAGGGCGTTCTCCTCCCTTCTCACCCTTCCGAGGTTGAGCCTGGCGGCGTACAGATAATAGATTTCCCCGAGCTCGCTCCGGTCCACGTACTCCTTGAGCTTGAGCACTCCGGGGTGGTATTCCATGAGGTGACCGACCATGAGGACCCTCCCCTCCTCCCGGGATATGCGGACCAGGTCCTCTGCGTCCTCCAGTTTCAGGGTCATGGGCTTCTCCACGAAGACATGTTTTCCGGACTCTAAGGCCCTCCTGGCCAGGATGTAGTGAGTGGACGGGGGGGTAGCCACGACCACTGCATCAAGGTCGGCCCCTAGGACCTCCTCCGGGTCCCGTGTCCAGCGGACCTCGGGATAGTGGGGGGCGAGGCGGGAGGACACGTCCGGGTCCATGTCGCAGGCTATCACCACTTCAGAACCAGGAAGGTCGGAGAAGTTCCTGAGGAGGTTCTTACCCCAGGCTCCTACCCCTATCTGTCCTATCCTGACCTTCCTCATCTTCCACCTCTTGGTTCGGCCCTATGGGGATCTTTATAGTGAAGGTCGTGCCCTCTCCGAGCTTGCTCTTCACCGATATCTCAGCTCGGTATCCTCCGAGGAGCTGTTTACAGGTGGAGAGGCCCAGGCCCGTGCCCGTGGGCTCGTCGCCCTGCGTCTCCCCCATCAAGGGTTTCGTGGTGAAGAAGGGCTCAAATATGTGAGGGAGGACATCGTCGGGTATACCGCAGCCCGTGTCTCCTATCTCTACGTAGATGTTTTCGTGGTCGTGGTACGTTCGGACCGTGAGCTTCTTGCGTTCGGAGCTGTACATCGCGTCCAAGGCGTTCCGGATTATGTTGAGGAGGCTCTGGGAGAAGTCGCTGTAGACCCCCCATATCGAGGGGAGGGATTCGTCGAAATCGTATTCCTTTTCGACCTTATGTTTGAAGTCCAAGTCGGCCTTCAGGAACTCGAGCTCCTGTTTGAGGAGGTGGTTCAGGTCGAGCCGCTGTTTCTTCTTGGTCTGCTCCTGGCGGGCTTTGTAGGTGAGGTTACGAACCGTGGCCTCTATCTGTTTCGCCTGGTAGATGATGGGGGAAAGGTCCTCCTTGAGTTCGGGATGGTCCATAAGTAGGAGCTGGGCCCTTCCCATTATGGATGTGAGGGGGTTGTTGATGTTGTGAGCTATGCCGGAGGCGAGCATGCCCACAGCCGAGAGCTTGGACTCCTGGATGAGCCTGAGTTCCAGTTCCCTCTGCTTTTCCTCGAGGAGCTTCGCCTCCGTCACGTCCTTCATGAGGGAGATCACGGCGTAAAGGCTTCCGTCCGCCTGTACTACGGGATATTGGTAGACCCTGAAGATCTTGCCCTTCCGGTCCCGGAACTCGAAGGGTTCGGCCTTCTTAGCTAGAACCGCCTCGTTCCCTGGACAGTCGGGGCAGGGGGAGGAGAAGCCCCTGAGGCGATAGCATGGGGTCCAGAGGATCTTCCGGCCTCCGAAGTAGGAAAAGGCAACATTGTTGGCCCTTATTATCTTAAATTCCGGGCTTCTCATAAATATTATGTCGGGGATGGCGTCGAACATCGCCTGAAGTTCCCTTTTGGCGTGGAGTATCTTCTCCTGAAGTTCTGCCCTTTCGGTGATGTCATGGCCTATGCCTAAGAACCCGATAATCTTATCGTCCTCACCCTTGAGGGACGTCACGGTTAGGTATATCCTCAGGACCTTCCCGTCCTTCCTGAGCTGTCTGACCTCCCCCCTGAAGGTTTCGCCCCTCAGCACCCTGTCCCTGATCTCGGATATCCTTCCGGACCTCAGCTCCTCCTCCAGGTAGATGAAGCTCACATCCCTCCCGAGGGCCTCTTCGGCCGAGTAACCTAGGAGCCTTTCTGCACCCTTGTTCCAGAGGGTGATCCTTTGGTTCAGGTCCACGGCAATTATGGACGTCTCGGTGGAGCTTTCAAGCAGGCTCCTTAATGTGACTTCTATGCCTTTAAGCTTCATAATCTTTCCTGTACTACTTCTGGACGAGCTCCCAGACGCCGTCCCAATCCTGGGGAGGGGGGTTACGGAGGAAGGTCAGGCACCTTTCCCTCATCACCGAGGCGGGACCGTCCCCGGGGGAGAGGGAGAGGACCTCGGCGAAGGCAGAGGCAGCCTCGTCCCACTTCCTTTCCCTGTAAAGCTTCAGGCCCTCTTCGTAGGTCCGGATGACCTCGGGGAGGAGGCCCTCCGAGGGCTCGTATATGCGCACCGCCCGGGCCTTTCCCTTCACCCTCACTATGTCGATCTCCCTCGCCTTAATTCCGGAGGATTCGTACGTGGACTGGCTCATCAGGATCTCCGTGCGGTAGACCTTGTTCACACCTTCGAGACGGGCGGCGAGGTTCACGGCATCCCCTATCACCGTGTAATCCATCTTCTTGTGGGAACCCATGTTTCCGACGACCACATCACCAGTGTTGAGGCCTATCCTCATCCTCACCTGAGGCTTACCTTCCTCAGCCCACCTCTTCCTCAAGGAATCCAAGCTCCTTCGCATCTCCATGGCAGCCTTCACCGCCCGGGCCGGATGGTCAGGGATCGGGAGGGGCGCGCCGAAGAAGGCCATTATCGCGTCCCCCTCGAACTTGTCCACGGTCCCCTCGTGCCTCAGGACCACCTCCGTCATCTCCGTGAGGTACTCGTTGAGGAAGGCGACGAGTTCCTCAGGGTCCATGTCCTCGGAGATGGGGGTGAAGTCAGCTAGGTCGGAGAATAGCACGGTGAGGACCGTCCTCCTGCCCCCGAGCTCGGCGAGCTCGGGGTGGGAGAGGAGTTGGTCCACGACCACCGGGCTCACGTACGTTCCGAAGGCCTCCTTTATCCGACGCTTCTCCCTCTCCTCGGTGAGGAAGCGATATGCGAAGGAGCCCATATACGCCACCGTTCCCGTCCAGATCGGTCTCACGATCGGCATCCATATGCCTCGGTAGAAGGAGGGAAGGAACCCCAAGTAGAGGAGGACTCCGAAGCAGGCGAGGGTTCCTAAGGTCCCCCAGGGAGGGCGTAGAGCGGAGGCCGAAAGGCCGGAGGCCAGCGCAGCAAAGGCGGCGAGGACGAAGGACCCTCCCTTCCCAAGGGTCCTGAAGAACCTTCCGGATAGTAGATCGTAGAGCACATTTGCGTGGATCTCGACCCCCGGAAACTTGGGGCTTAAGGGCGTGGACCTCAGGTCCATAAGGCCAGGAGCGGAGGAACCCACGAGCACGATCTTGTCCCTGAAGAGCCCTTCAGGGACCCTCCCCTTCAGGACATCGTAGTAGGATATGTACCTGAAGCTTCTGAATCCGCCCCTGTAGTTTACTATCATCCTTCCCTCACTGTCCACCGGAACTTCCAAGGGGCCGTCGGGGAGGCTGAAGGCTATCCTGCCAGGGAGGAGCTCGATGTCCCCCGAAGTTATCCCCGTAAGGTCCAAGAATACCTTCAGGCCCAGCGTGGCGTAACATCTGTCCAGGAACCTTACGAACAGGGGAACGGAGCGCACCACCCCGTCCGGATCGGGGAATATGTCCACGAAACCGAGGCCCTCCGCAGCCTCGGCGAGGGCTGGGAAGGGGCCCTCGGCCCTTCGGCGGAGCGGGAAGGGCGCGTCGGGGATGAGGTAGCTCGAGGAGGGGTTGAGGAGGAGGTAAGGGTCCTGCTCCATCTCGTAGAGGAAGTTGAGGGAATCGACCTCTGGGAAGATGAGGGAGTGTAGGACGTTTCCGGCCCTCCTCGTAGCCCGGACGAGGGAGGAGTCCTCGTCGGGAAGACGGTCCGGATCTATGAAGAGGACATCGAAGGCTACGGCCAAGGCCCCGTCCTCGGAGAGGCGATCTATGAGCTTCGCGTGGTAGCTCCTCGGCCACTGCCGGTACCTTCCGAGCTTATATAGGCTCCTGCTGTCGATGTCCACTATCACTATATCCTCCACAGGGGGTGCCTCGGGAGGTGGGGCGTGGAGCCTGCACCTTATGTCCCAGAGTCTGGCCTCAAGGGCGTTGAAGGGGGCGGGAAAGAGATAGGAGGTCCAGAGGGCGAATAGCCCGAGTCCGAAGCCAATGCCACCTCCTGAGACCAATCGTTTCAATATCTTAGACATACTTCGAAGGTGCCCATCATCTCGAAAGACCCAATATCTTGTCCCTCTCCCTGTTCCATCTCACCCATTCCTCTACCTCCTCCTCCGGGGAGAAGGGGCGCTTTTCAGCGCTCCCGTCCCTACGGACGGTCATCATCTCCCTCTCCCTCACAAGTATCTCGGCAACTATCTTCCTCCACCTCTCGACCCCGACCTCGTGTACCGGAGGAGGGACCTCCCTGGGGCCCTCCACCTCCCTCCTCGGGCCGGGCCTGGTCCAGGGGGGTTTGGGAGGAGGTCTCACACCTACCTGCCCCTTATAGACCCAGACCGTGGTGGTGCTGTCAGGTAGGACGGTCAGGCGGAATACGGTCCCCCTTATGGCCGCGATAGCTGTAGGGGATGCGACCTCGTATTCCGCCTTCAGCTTCCTGATGTTGTTCCAGAGCCTTCCCCTTAAAAGTCTCGTACTCCTCTTCGTCCCCTTGAGGCTCCTGAGCTGGAAGGTAGTTCGCTCGCCGAGCCTGACGACGCTGCTGTCCGGGAGGAGGAGCTCGGCACGAGATTCCTTTCCCGTACGAACCCAGTCCCCACGGGAAAGCTTCTGACCGAGCTCGGCCTTGCGCCAGGGACCCTGGTCGTCACGGACCTGCACCTCACCCACGAAGAAGTTGAGCACAGCGAGGGAATCGGACGCCCCCGAACATGCTGTAAGAAAGGCCAGGAGGAAGGTCATGGCCGTTCTTCCTTGGAAACTTGTACTTCTAACCTGTTTCTGGATACCGATATGACCTTCACCTTGAAGGGGCTTAAGTTCTTAGTTTCCAGTTCCCTTGCGATCTGAACCCCGTCGGATACGGCCTCCAGGTCGTATAGGGCCGTACCTCCCTCGAAGCTCCTCTGACGGAGCTTCTTTATCCCCCTCAAGGAGTAGCGGAGGGAAGTTTCGAAGCTTCCGAGGTCGGAGAGGGAGGAGAGGCCCCGGACGACCATCTGGATGGTCTTCCCGGTCCCGAAGGCCTCCTTCCTCCAGTATTCTAAGAGCTTGGGAAGCATCCTGTCTACGAGGCCGGAGCAGGCCTCCCGGAGGGCCGATATCCCGGTCTGCTGTTCGGCAGCCACGGTCTTGGTGGCAGCGGAGGACTCGGCCGCGATTATCTCCCCCGTGCCGGTCCATATGGCCTTGGCTGAGACCATAGCCCGTGAGGACTCCCAAGATGTCCCGTAGACCTCCTGGCGCAGGTGGCGCACCTCCGCGGTCCCCACTATCACCAGATCCGCCCCGGCCATAAGGCCTATGGATGAGGCGGCCCTTATGTCGCCTGCGAGGGCCGCCCTGGCCTTGGAGGCCTCGACGTTCCTCGAGACCATCTCGGGGTCCAGGAGGAGGAAGCGGTCACTCCTCTCCCTGAAGGCGCTCACGAGGGCATCGTCCGCTTCTTGGGACGATGAGGGCCTGCCGTCCACGGTCTCGTGGATAAGGACCATGATCCTCGGCCGTCCGGCACGCTCTATGAGCTCTTCTACGGCATCGGCCACATCCCCGAGCTTGACCAAGGCTTCGACGGTGACGGTGTAGGTCGTAGGGTCCTCCTTTCCCTCGGAGACCACCTTGTAGCTCCGTACGAACCCTCTGGCCCGGCTCAAGATCTCGTCCTTTACGAGCATGAAGTTCTGTACGACGGTCTCGGACCGGATGTAGGTGCCCACGGCCTGTTCCACGGCCCTTCTGA
The DNA here is from genome assembly GCA_012961755.1 of Candidatus Latescibacterota bacterium. Lineage (GTDB taxonomy): Bacteria > Latescibacterota > 4484-107 > B68-G9 > B68-G9 > B68-G9. The sequence continues at coordinate 3,225 of DTYS01000050.1, read as the reverse complement.
GGGCGTCCTCTACGGCCCTGTCCCTCGCGTTCGCCACATCCCCTGCAAGTATAGCTCCGTAGCCCTTAGCCCTTACGGCCGTGGCGGGTTCCTCGGAACCCAGGGCGAGGGATGGGCAGACGAGGAGAGCGAAAAGGAACCTCATCTCTTCACCTCCTCGGTTACCAATATGACCCTGCATTCCGCGAGGACAGGCTTCCCCTTCGCCAGGGCGTGGGTCCGAAGGGCATCCTCCGAGGAGATCACCGGGTCGGTATTGCCCTTACCGGAAACCCTTATCGCTTCGACGATCAGGGGCTTATCTCCCACCCTCGGATCGGCCTTGGCCTCCTTCAGGCTCGAGGCGTAGCCCACGAGCCCGACCTTAAGCACTTTCTCCCACCTGGCGAACTTGGTGCCGTAGACCTCGTGGCCCTCTTCGTCCAGGACCTTAGGGGCCAGTGCCGGCCGGAGGCCGAGACCCGACGCGTCCACGATCAGTCCGGTGTAGTCCTCGGGGAGGGGTTCGGGGGCTAAGAACTGAGGGGAACCTTCCTCCTTGGGGATGAGGGCTTCCCTCAGGGAATCGGATATCGTGACCTCAACGTCCACTTCTAAGGTCCCGTCCGACATGTACCGTTCCTTAAGGACGCGGAAGTCCCTTATGTACCCTTCCACCTTGGAGCGGATGACGTCGGACTTGAGCATGGCGTTTTCCACCGTGGTCTCGGAGTTTATGTACACACCCTTTATGATCTGAAGCAAGTTTCTCAAAGCTATCTGTTTGGCTGCCTCGAGCATGGCTGGGCGCTGGACGGCCAGGGGGAGGGCGGGGTTCGGGGCAGCCACTCCGGTGGCACGGATGACCTGGGTACGCCATTCTACGTAGCCCTCCACTTTGATCCCCGCCCAGGAGGAGGCTGAGAGCAGGGAGATCATGATAAGCTGGACCATACGACCACCTCCTTTTTAACTTGGTCGAACGATGGAGGAAGCATGATCGATCACTACAGGTGGCCATTTCTTGATCCGTCCGGCCAGGATGGCAGGTTTACCTCCCAACATCGCGATCGGTACCATCTTACCTCATCAGGACGAGCTTACAGGATACCCCTCCGAGCCTCAGGATGTAGACGCCGCTTGCGGCAGGTCTCCCCAAGTCGTCCCTCCCATCCCAGGAGAGTACGTACCTTCCTGGAGGGAGGCTTCGGGCGATGGTCCTTACCCTCCTCCCCTTCACATCGTAAACTACAAGCTCGGAGCCGAGCTCGGGAACCTGGGCGACTATCGATACTGAGGAGTTGAAGGGGTTGGGAAAGGCGGAGAGCCCGTAGCCTTCGGGGGCAGGGCCTGAAGGTTCAACTATCAGCTTGAAGGCCCTGACCGAGCCGTCGGAGCAGAACGTATATTCCCCCGAGGACTTCAATTCGGACCATATCCCCGTCCCCTCGTCTACGATGTGTCCCCTCAGGCCTTCGGGAAGGCCGGTGTGTCTCCAGCTCAGGCACACCTTCCCGGTCGGGGCGAGCACGAAGAACTCCCAGGCGTACCTCCCCCTCCCCGCCGGGCGGACGTCGGTGGTGTGGAGCCCGGGGACGTCCGGCCAGTTCCTGTGGTCGAAGTAGAGGGACACGAATCCGGGGAGGGGAGGGACCTCGGCCCGTTCGTACCTGTCCCAGGTATCCGATGCATCCGGCATCCAACCCAAGAAGTTGTAAGTGTCCCTGGAACCTCCGCCGTCGGCCACCAACTGCACGGCCCATCCGCCGGACGTCTCGGCCATATGTAGGAGGGAGGTCAGGGCAAGTTTAGGAGCTTCGGCCTCGATGGGAGGGAACTTGATGGTGAGCTCACCTATGGGGTTGTACACGGCGTAGCCCTCCCAGGGCCTGAGAACGGGCTGGTCGTAGATGAATTCCGTGCCGTCGTATCCGACCGGAGGCCGCACTTTCCTGTGGCCCTCCACCTCCCTCCAGTCCACGGGGAAGGCAAAGGGACAGCCTATCATGTTCCATCCTGGCTTGAGCCTTACGGAGATGGTGTCCAAAGGAACGGATTCGCCGGGACCTGTATAGAGCTTCTGGGGCTCCTTGGTTATAAGCCAGTAGCTCAGTCCCGGCATGAGGACCTCTACCTTCGGATATTCTACGTACCTTCCTTCGTCGGGGTCCCACCAGAAGAGCCTCCACCTGGTCTTATCGTAAGGGCCGAGTATCGGCTCAAGTATGGCTCTGGGGGAGGGATCGTTAGGGATTATCGGCAGGGATATCATCTGGTACCTCTTGGCAAGGGTTGGGGATGGCCTTTCCACGCCCTCGTCTGTTAGCTTGCCTCGGACGGTGTAACTAAGGCTTTGCCAGGAGTTTCCAGCTCCGTCCACGACCCTGAGGTAGAACTCCAGACCTCGGTTCACATCTGAGGTCGAGAAGGTGGTCATGAAGGTATCTTCCCCGACTTTGTCCATATTATCGAGGGAGAAGCTCCTCTCCCCTCCGAGGCGCCAGCAGAAGAGGGCGGAGTCTATCCCGGACGGGTCACGGGCGGATATGCGGACCTCGAAGGACTGGCCGGGGGTTATCCTGAAGTCCTGAGGTGGAGGGGAATAATCCACCGTGGGAGGGACAGTGTCGACCCCTTCTCCGGAGAGGGGAACCCTGACCTCAGGTCCTTCCGGGTCGTTCGAGACGACGACGAGGGTGTCGGCGGCTTCCTCGAGCCCGGTGGGGGAGAAGCGTATCCCCAGGGAGACCTCCTCCCCGGAAGGGACGGAAGTCCCCGTAAGGTCCTTCAGGAGTTCGAAGGCCTTGCCAGAGATCAGGAAGGTCTGGGTTATTTCGAGGTCTTCGTTTCCGAGGTTGCGGATTGAGAGGGTGGTATCCCTGTAGGTTCCGAGCTGGACCTGGCCGAAGTTGAGGGCTTCTTGCGAAAGCCGGATCTCGGGGCGCAGGCCGACGCCCGAAAGGACTACCCTAACCTCTGGCCTCGAGGGGTCGTTAGTGACTACGATCAAAGTGTCAGAAAGCTCCCCTGCCTCTTTGGGGATGAACCTGACGGTTAATGAAAGGCTTTTACCGGGGGCCACTACCTTCCCGCTCAGCTCATCTAAAAGTTCGAAGTTCGTCCCGTAGACGAGGGACGTGGAGACTATCTTAAGTTCTGCCTTGCCCCGGTTGTATATCCACAGCACCGTGTCCCTGTGCTCCCCCACCGGAAGCTCCCCGAAGTTCGAGGCCTCCGGAGAAACCT
>DTYS01000049.1 GCA_012961755.1 Candidatus Latescibacterota bacterium | reverse complement strand
CGACGCTCTTCCGATCTCTTGTTCTTCTTCCCAGTAGGGAGCCAGTTTCAGCATTGTTGTTTCTTCTTTCGGGTGCGTTGATTTTGAGCCATCATAATCCCTTGTCAAGTCCAAAATGGACTCATTGTGATGTACTGAAATTACCTCTTGGTCTTGACAAAGACCCCGGGTTGTGGTAGATTGTGGACAGGTGCAGTACAACCATATAGATGTAAAGAAGTTCTCGCTCGAGAAAACTTCCGAGGATTGATATGCCCGTCTTGGATAGGTTCTCACTTGATGGTAAGGTGGCGTTGGTCACGGGAGGGGCCGGACTATACGGAAGGTTCGTAGCCGAGGGGCTCGCCGAGGCCGGGGCTTTTGTGTACGTGGCCTCCAGGAACTTGGACAACTGTCGAGCCTTAGCGTCGGAGCTTTCTGAGAAGGGGCTTTCTGCCTCGGCTGCCGAGCTCGACCTTTCGGACCCGGGCTCTATAGACGCCCTCTACCGGAGGGTCATGGGGGAGCAGGGCAGGATAGATATCCTCGTGAACAACGCTGTCCTCAGGCCGATGAGAGGGTACGAGGACCCCTTAGAGGCCTTCAGGACCTCTATGGAGGTCAACGCAGTCGGAGTCTTCGACATAACGAGAACCTTCGCCGAGGCGATGAAGGAGAGGGGGGAGGGGAGTATAATAAACATCTCGTCCATACACGGGATGGTCGGACCGGACTTTACCCTATACGAGGGTACAAACATGGACGCACCCCCAGACTACTTCTTCCATAAGGCCGGCCTGATAAACCTCACGAGGTACCTCGCATCCAAGCTTGGGCCTTACGGGATAAGGGTGAACTGCGTCTCGCCAGGTGGCCTTTTCAACTACCAGGACGGTAGGTTCGTAGAGAGGTACAACAAGAGTACCTTCCTGGGCAGGATGGCCTATGGGGAGGACATAAAGGGGGTGGTGGTGTTCTTAGCCTCGGACGCATCCAAATATATAACTGGGGCTAACATACCGGTGGACGGAGGATACACAGCAAAGTGAAGGAGGTGAAGGTGGAGGCGATAGAAGCCATCCTCAAGCGCAGGAGCGTGCGCAGGTACAAGCCCGACCCTATACCCGAGGAGCATCTCAGGAGGATATTGGAGTGCGGAAGGCGGTCGCCCTCGGCCGGGAACCGCCAACCGTGGCACTTCGTGGTCACCAAGGACCCAGAGCTGAAGGGACAACTCGCTCGGGCCTGCAACGGCCAGACCTGGATGGCCGACGCTCATGTGATACTTACCGGGGTGGGACTTCCCGAGGCCAGCAGGGGCTCAACAGGGAGGCTCTGGTACCAGGTCGATGTGGCGATAGCTATGCAGGATATGATATTGGCCGCAACGGCGTTGGGTTACGGAACCTGCTGGATAGGGGCCTTCGACGAGGAGGAGGTGAAGAAGGTATTGGAGGTTCCCGAGGAGCTCGCCGTGGTCGCCCTCACGCCCATAGGGGTCCCCGCCGAATCCCCTGGACCCAGGCCGAGGAAGGCTCCTGAGGAGGTCTTCTCCGAGGAGAAGTTCGGAGGAGGTTGGAGGTGAACTGAGTTGTTGGAGTTCATCCTTTTGGCCTCCTGCGTCTCGGCCGGTACCTTGGAGCACGTCCGGGAGCTGTTCGAGGCCGGTAGGTACGGGGAGGCCCGTTCTAAGGCCGAAGTTTACCTCAGATCTCATCCGGACGATCCCGAAGGACTTTATTGGATGGGGGAGCTCGAAGGGAACGTCCGGGCGTCCCTAAGGTGTTACGAGAGGCTCTTACGCCTCTACCCAGCCCATCCCCTTTCCGCTAAGGCCCGCCTAAGGTTGGCTCAGTACCTCTACGTCAGGAGAGAATACTCAGCGGTCCTGAGGAAGCTTAAGGAAAACTTCGACAACCCTTCCTTCTGCTTGTTGGGAAGGGCCCTTATGGCCCTTGGAAGGTACGAAAGGGCGGGGGAGGCCTTCCTCAAGGCCCTTTCGTCGGCGGGCTCCTCCGAGGATTCCTTGAGGGCCCTGCTCGGCCTTTTGGACGCCTGCCTCCTCGGGGGGCTTTACGAGGAAGCCCTGAGGTACGCCGATATGGCGATGGAGGTGAGAGGGTCCAAGGATTGGTCGGCCTTACTCTCGGAGCGAGCTTCCCTCTGCAGGGAGAAGCTCAAAGGTTCCGAGGTCGAAGGATACGTGGTCCAGGTGGGGGCGTTCCAGAGCAGGACACAGGCGGAGAGGCGCTGCAGGGAGCTGAGGGACGCCGGATACCGCGTCCGGGTCAAGGAAAAGCTTGTAGGCGGTAAGCCGTGGTACGCGGTATGGGTGGGTCCCTACCCTACCAAGGAGGAGGCCCGCAGAGCCTCCCAAGCCTTCTCCGAGGTTTGGATATTGAAGGTTCCCTGACCTTCCTGGAGGGATGTGCATGTCGGAACTCACCCCCATGTTGGAGCAGTACAGGAAGGTGAAGGAGCAGTACCCCGACGCCCTCGTGCTCTTCAGGATGGGGGACTTCTACGAGACCTTCTTCGAGGACGCCCACGTAGCCTCTAAGGTCCTGGGGATAGTGCTGACTTCCAGGAACCACGGGAAGGCCTCCTCGGTCCCCTTGGCGGGGATACCCCATCATGCCCTCGAGCAGTACCTGCCCAAGCTCGTAAGGGCTGGGTACAAAGTGGCCATATGCGAACAGGTGGAGGACCCTAAGAAGGCCAAGGGTCTGGTGAGGAGGGAGGTGGTGGAGGTAGTGACCCCTGGTACCGCCCTCTCCGACCAGCTGCTGGAGGCCAAGAGGTCGAACTTCTTGGTCTCGGTGGTCCCGGGAAGGGAGAAATACGGCCTCTGCGTGGCCGAGGCCTCCACCGGGGACTTCAAGGTCACGGAACTTTCGGAGGAGGAACTTTGGGAGGAGCTCGAGAGCATCGTCCCTTCCGAGGTGCTCGTTCCGGAAGGTGCGAGGGAGCTGGAGGAGGCCTTAAGGGACAGGCTTCCGGGCGTATTCTTAGCCAGGGCCGAGGAATGGAAGTTCGGATACGAAAGGGCGGTCGAAAGGCTCTGTGACCACTTCGGCGTCGCCTCACTCAAGGGCTTCGGCTGCGAGGACCTGGAGGAGGGCGTAAGGGCAGCAGGAGCTGCCTTAGAGTACCTCTCCGAGAACCAGAAAGGCAGACTCGGCCACATAACCGGCATGTCCAGGTACGACCGATCGGAACATATGCTCCTGGACAGGAACGCAGCGAGGAACTTGGAGGTGCTCTCCTCGTTCCAGGGCGGCAGGGAGGGGTCGTTGCTGGCCCTGTTGGACCGCACGAGGACTCCCATGGGTGGACGGAAGCTGAGGGAGTGGCTCTGTAAGCCCCTCAGGAGCGTGGCCCGGATAGAGGAGAGGCTCGACGGAGTGGAGGAGCTTTACGACGAGGGGAGGTGGGGTAAGGTGGTCCGTGCCCTGGACGAGATAAAGGACGTGGAGAGGATAACAGCAAGGGCTGCATGTGGCAGGGCGAACGCGAGGGATCTGGTGGCCCTGCGCTGTTCGCTGGAGGCACTCCCAAGGCTTATGGATGCCCTCGAGGGTGGGAGGGCCGAGATCCTTGTAAGGTGCAGGGAAGCCCTCGGAGGGCTCGAACCATTGGCGGAAGTACTCCGCAGGGCCATAGTGGACGACCCGCCCGTATCCCTCACTGAGGGGGGCATAATAAGGGACGGGTACAGTCCTGAGCTCGACGAACTCAGGGCGATAAGCAGGGACGGGAAGAGCTGGATAGCCGAGCTCCAGGCGAGGGAGCAGAGGAGGACCGGGATATCCTCCCTCAAGGTCGGATACAACAAGGTCTTCGGATACTACATAGAGGTCACCAAGCCCAACCTCGGCAAGGTCCCCCCGGACTACATAAGGAGGCAGACGCTCGTGAACGCTGAACGCTTCATAACCCCGGAGCTTAAGGAGTACGAGGCCAAGGTCCTCTCGGCCGAGGAGCGCATAGGCGAATTGGAGCGTGAGCTGTTCGTCAGGTTGAGGGAGGAGGTGGCCGGGTGGGCCTCCAAGCTCCGGAGGGCAGCGGACGCGGTGGCCACTGTGGACGTCCTGGCCTCCCTGGCGCAGGTGGCGAGGGAGGAGGGGTACACGAGGCCCGAGCTTGCCGAAGACGACCTTTTGGAGGTAAGGGAGGGGAGGCATCCTGTGGTCGAGAAGGCCTTGGGAAAGGGACAGTTTGTTCCGAACGACCTCAGGATAGATACCAAGAACGAGCAGATATGGATAATCACCGGCCCGAATATGGCAGGGAAGTCCACTTTTGTCAGACAGATAGGCATAATCGTCCTCATGGCCCAGATGGGTAGCTTCGTACCGGCCGAGTACGCCCACATAGGCGTAGTCGACAGGATATTCACGAGGGTGGGGGCATCCGACAACCTACCTGCAGGCGAGAGCACGTTCTTAGTGGAAATGCACGAGGCCGCCAACATCCTCCACAACGCAACTCCCAAGAGCCTCGTCCTCTTGGACGAAGTGGGCAGGGGTACCAGCACGTTCGACGGCCTGAGCCTCGCCTGGGCAATAGTCGAGTACCTCCACAACGAGCCTGAGGTTAGGGCGAGGACCCTCTTCGCCACCCACTACCACGAGCTTACAGAGCTCGAAAGGTTCCTTCCGAGGGTGAGGAACTACAACATGGCTGTGAGGGAGGACCGGGACGGGGTCGCCTTCCTCCATAAGGTGGTTCCGGGAGGTTGCGACCACAGCTACGGAATACACGTCGCAAAGCTCGCCGGACTCCCTCAGGAGGTCATAGCCAGGGCGGAGGAGGTCCTCTCTAACCTGGAGGCGCAGGAGCTCGACCCCCTGCGCACGATGAAAGGAAGGATGAAGAAGTCCCGGAAGGTGGCCGAGGTTCAGATGGACCTCTTCAGGGACGTCCAGGAACCCCGGATCCTCAAGGAACTCAGGGAACTCAACCCTTACGAGATGACTCCCATGCAGGCCCTACAGAAGATAGAGGAGTGGTGGAGGAGATGGGGGGACGGTAAGACCTGACAAGGCCGCGGGCAGGTCCGGATCGTCGGCGTAGTCCAGCTCAGGTCTTATCCGAGGCGGCGACGGAGTGCGCAGCCAGGGTCATCCTGCAATATAACTTGAAGGATACATGTCCAAGGTCCGTATACTTCCTGAGCACATAGTCAACAAGATAGCGGCGGGCGAGGTGGTCGAGAGGCCCGCGTCCGTGGTCAAGGAACTCGTCGAGAACTCCATAGATGCCGGCGCCTCATCGGTGGACGTGGTCGTTCGCAAGGGCGGGAGGGAACTTATAAGGGTCTCTGACGACGGGGAGGGGATGAGCAGGGAGGACGCCATCTTAGCCCTCTCACGTCATGCGACGAGCAAGATTTCCTCTGAGGAGGACCTGGAGGCCATATCCACCTTGGGCTTCAGGGGGGAGGCACTTCCGAGCATAGCCGCCGTCTCAAGGCTTACGCTTTCAACCAAGAGGGAAGAAGACTTAGCGGGAACCCAGATCGTGGTGGAGGGGGGGATGCTCAAGGATGTGAGGGAGGTAGGGAGGGACGTAGGGACCACGGTCGAGGTCAGGGACATATTCTTCAACACCCCTGCGAGGAGGAAGTTTCTGAGGTCCACGGAGACCGAACTCCGCCACATAACGCAGGTGGTGACCGAGCTGGCGTTGGCACATCCCGGCATAGCGTTCTCCCTCTCACACGGAGCGAGGAAGCTCATGGTGCTTCCCAGAAGGGGGGGGCTTCCCGAGAGGATGGAGGACATATTCGGAAGGGAGAGGATGGAGAAGGTCCTGCCGATCTCGCTCAAAGAAGGAGGGATAGAGGTGGAAGGGGCCGTAGGTCTCCCCGAGCTCGCGAGGAGGTCGGGGGTCCCCCAGCATATCCTGGTGAACGGAAGGCCCATATCCCACAGGAACCTCTCACATGCGGTCTACATCGGCTACGGAGAACTGCTACCCAAGGAGGCTTCCCCCTCCTTCGTCCTATCGCTGCGCATAGATCCCAGGGCCGTGGACGTGAACGTACATCCCACCAAGCGGGAGGTCAGGTTCTCGGACGAGAGGAAGGTTTTCGACGCCGTCGTCCGGGCGGTCAGGGCCGCCCTCCAGACCGAGGCCCTCGCCCCTCACTTAGAGTACCCCGAGGTCCACCCGAAGGCGAGGGAGATAAAGGAGGCTATGGAGAGGTACCTCTCCAAGGCCAGACAGCTTCCCCTATCCTTGGAACTCCCGCGCCGTGAGGAAGCCGAGGAACGTAGGTCCGTCCCCCTCTGGCAGGCCCACAACAAGTACATATTCGCCCAGGTGAAGAACGGGATAATCATAGTCGACCAGCACGCTGCCCACGAGAGGATCCTATACGAAGAGGCGCTTAGGAACCTCTCAGGGGAAAGGCCCCGTTCCCAACATCTGCTCTTCCCTGCCGTCCTCATCCTCTCCCCGGTCGAGATGCGCTTCCTGGAGGAATCGGCTCCCCTCTTGGAGGCCCTCGGGTTCGTGATAAGGATACTCGGGAGGGACACGGTGGCGGTGGAAGCGGTCCCGGCCGGCGTAGGTCCCAGGTGGAGGGACGGGGAGCTGTTCTCGGAGATAGTTGGAGAGCTCGCCGAGAGGGGGACGGAAGCGGGGCTCAAGGAGAGGCTTGCGGCCATATACAGCTGCCGTGCTGCAATAAAGGCGGGGGAGCCCCTCTTTCCCAAGCAGATGCAGCAACTGATAGACCAGCTCTTCGCCACCGAGCAACCCTTCGTCTGCCCCCACGGAAGGCCGACCCTCATAAGGGTTCCCTTGGAGGACTTGGACAGGCAGTTCGGGAGGAGGTGATGAAGGTTTTGGTCCTGGTGGGCCCCACGGCGGTGGGCAAGACTCAGCTCGGGATGGCCTTAGCTGAGGCGCTCGGGGGGGAGGTGGTCTCGGCGGATTCCAGACAGGTATATAAATACATGGACATAGGCACCGCCAAGCCCAGCCCGGAGCAGAGGGCGAGGGTCCCCCACCATATGATAGACTTGGTCCTCCCTAACGAGTACTTCAGTGCGGGGACGTACGCCAGCTTAGCGGCCGAAGCAGTAAAGGACTTAGCTCGGAGGGGGAAGCTTCCCATCGTCGTAGGAGGGTCGGGCCTTTACCTCTCCGCCCTCTTCGACGGGCTCTTCGAGGAGAGGGCCAAGGACCCAGCCCTGCGCAGGGCGCTCAAGGAGCTGGCTGGAAGGGAGGGAACGGAAGCTCTGTACAGGGAGCTTGCGGAGGTGGACCCCGAGGCCGCATCACGGATACATCCGAGGGACCTTCAGAGGATAGTGCGGGCGTTGGAGGTGTACAGGACCACGGGAAGGCCCATCTCGGAATGGCAGAGGAAGAGGAGACCGCCCCTCGAAGCCGATGTGCTCTGGGTGGGCCTGAACCTGGACAGGAAGGAGCTCTACCGAAGGATAGACCTTAGGGTGGAGGACATGTTCCGTAAGGGCCTCGTCGAGGAGGTCAGGGCCCTGATCGAAATGGGATACAGTCCGGAACTTCCTGCTTTGAAGACCGTCGGGTACAAGGAGGTCTTCCCTTACTTGGAAGGGAGGCGAAGCATAGAGGAGACGATAGCGCAGGTGAAGACCGACACGCATTCGTACGCCCGAAGGCAGCTCATCTGGTTTCGCAGGGACCCTCGCATAAGGTGGCTGGACGCCGAGATGGAGGTGGAGGACCTCGTAAGGATGATCTCAGCCCTTCTGGAATAGGAGGCAGGATGCGCACTTTGAAAGTAGGGGTGATCGGGGTCGGTAACTTCGGAACCCTGCACGCATCGGTCCTCTCCAGGCTTGCGGGATGCGAGCTCGTAGCCCTGGCGGATGTGGACGAAGGGAGGTTGTCCCAGGCCTGTAGGTGGTTCGGGACCGAGGGGTACACCGACTTTAAGGACCTTATACGCAGGGACGACATAGACGCAGTGAGCGTCTGCACCCCGGACGGGAAGCACGTCGCCCCGGCCGTGGAGGCCGCGTCCGCGGGGAAACATATATTCGTGGAGAAGCCTTTAGCGCTCTCGACGGAGGACTGCGACCGGATAATAGGAGCGGCCAGGGAGGCAGGGGTGAAGCTTATGGTGGGGCACATACTTAGGTTCGATCCGAGGTACTACGCAGCATATAAGGCCATAAATGAGGGAAGGATAGGAAGGCTCGTCCACCTCTACGCAAGGAGGAACAACAGGATAACCTCCGGCCTTAGGCTCGCCTCCGAAACCACGGTCCTGTTCTTCCTAGGAATACACGATATAGACTTCCTCAACATCTGCGCCGGCTCCAAGGTGAGGAAGGTCTACGCGTTGGCGAACAGGAAGGTACTTCCCCAAGGTCCGGACTCCGTGCTCGCCCTCTTGGAGTACGAGGGAGGTGCGGTGGCATCCCTGGAGGTCTCGTGGGTGCTTCCCGAGGCGTCCCCCGGAAGCTTGGACGCTCACTTCCACGCCGTGGGCGAGCGGGGAGCTATATATTTAGAGGGTGGGAGTCGGGACCTCACCTTGACGACGGATAGGACCGAAAGGCCTGATACCGTCTACGCTCCTGAGGTCCAGGGAGAGACCGTGGGAGTGCTCAAGCAGGAACTATCGAGATTCCTGAGGTGTATATCCGAGGAGGTGGACCCTCCCGTGACGGGCGAGGACGGCCGCAGGGCCGTCGAGGTGGCCTGCGCCATCTGCACCTCGTACTCCGAGGGAAGGGAGGTAGAGTTATGCTAATAAGATTTTGGGGGACTAGGGGTTCCCTTCCATCTCCCCTGACGTGGAAGGACCTGGAGGCCAAACTCCTCCTCCTCCTACTCCGTGCAGGTGGAAGACGTTTTTCCACGTATGAGGACGTCCGGGCCTTCCTGGAGGGCCTACCCTTCTACGAAAGGGGGACGTTCGGCGGGAACACCCCCTGCGTGGAGGTCCTCTTCGGCGAGGAAGGGCTCATATTGGACGCCGGCACTGGGATCTGTCCCTTAGGAAGGTCGCTCATGGACGGTCCGGCAGGTAAGGGCCAGGCGACCTTACATATCTTGCTCAGCCACACTCACTGGGACCACATAATGGGGTTCCCGTTCTTCGAACCCGCCTACGTGCCCGGAAATAGGATGGTCATATACGGAGGGCACGAGGGCCTGGAGGCCAGGCTCAAGTACCAGCAGGATCCAGCCCACTTCCCTATATCCTTGGAGGACATGAGCGCGGACTTCTCTTTCGTACGCTTGGAAGTGGGACACACTTACCGCATAGCAGGTTTCTCGGTGGAGGTTATGAAGCAGTTCCACCCTGGGGCTTCCTACGGGTACAGGATCCAGCGGAAGGGGAAGGTGCTGGTCTACTCCACCGACTCCGAGTACGAACGGACTGATCCGGATTACCTTACAAAGTACATCCACTTCTTCAGGAAGGCCGACGTGCTCATCTTCGACGCGCAGTACTCCCCATCGGAGACCGTGGAGAAGAAAAACTGGGGCCACAGCTCGGCCCTCGTCGGGGTGGACTTAGCACTTTACGCGCAGGTCAAGAAGCTCGTCCTCTTCCACCATGCTCCTGAAGCCGACGACGAAAGGATACAGTCCCACATGGACGAAGTCCTGTCCTATGTGAAGAGGAAAGGTGGGGAAGGACTAGAGGTTATGGCCGCCTACGACGGGATGATGCTAGAGATATGAAGAGGGGGAGGTCCTTTACGGTCTCGGCCTCCGACTTCCTGTGACATGATGGACAGACGGATATGAGGTTGCTGAGCCTGTTGGCATCCCTCGGGTCCTTGAACCACCCGAAGGGGAGGATGTGATGGACGTCCAGCTTCCTTCCGAGTTCCTCCTCGGTCACGCCGCAGATGCGACAGGTGTACCTGTCCCTCCTCCTGGCCCTTTCGGCGTTGACCTCCCAATCCCCTCCGCGGTATTCGGGCCTCGGCTCGAGCACCACCTTCGGAGGTTCCCTTGCCGCACCCGCCCATGCCCTTCGGCACTCCGGGCTGCAGAAGATGAGTTCCACCTTCTCGGCGTACCACTTGGGCACCTTTACCTTACGGCCGCAACCCGCACACCTTCTTCTCACCGTGCCCTCGGGCCGGGACTTGGGAGGGGAGGGGAACTTCAAGGGAAGTTCAAGTTGATGTTCGTTCCTGCTCATCTTCCGTCCCAAAATATAGCCGGTTCCGGAAGAAGTGGCAAGAAAAAGTGGAGGAGGAGATGATACGCCTTAGCGTGAACGTGGACAAGGTGGCGACCCTGAGGCAGTCCAGGGGGGGCGACGAACCCGACCCTGTGGCGGCGGCGTTGATATGCCAGAACGCCGGGGCCGACGGTATAACCGTGCATCTCAGGGAGGATAGGAGGCACATCCAGGAGAGGGATGTGAGGCTTTTAAGGGAGGTGGTCCACACCGAGCTAAACTTGGAGATGGCTGCCACGGAGGAGATGCTCCGCTTCGCCTTGGAGGTCCGACCGGACCAGTGCACCTTAGTTCCCGAGAGGACCGAGGAGCTTACGACCGAGGACGGGTTGGATGTGCTGGCCGTGCGGGAGGAGCTCCCGGACTACATCCGGAGGCTCAAGGAGGCCGGGATCAGGGTGAGCATATTCAGCAGGCTCGACCCCGAGCAGATAGAGGCCGCCGCGGAGGTCGGGACGGACAGGGTGGAGCTCTTCACTGGCCCCTACGCACACGCAAGTCCGGGGGAGGAACAGGAGAGGGAGTTCGGAAGGCTCCTTCAGGCGGCCGAACTTGCAGGGAAGCTCGGGCTCGGCTTGAACGCCGGCCACGACCTCAACCTCAGGAACCTGCCGAAGGTGACCACGCTCCCGGGACTCTTAGAGGTGAGCATAGGACACGCCCTCATATCGTACGCGGTGTTCGTGGGGCTGGAGAGGGCGGTGAAGGAATATTTGAGGGCCTTAGGGAGGTGATGCCGAGGGAGATGTATCTCCAGATGTCCAAGTAGCTCCTTCTGAGGAAGCTCCCCCTGAGGAGTCCTAGCTTGAGGGCCACGAAGGCGGGTCCGGGGGTGGTATATATTATGCTAAGGTTCCTGGCCGCCGAAAGTTCTGGGGAGATCTCCCCCAATATCATCTCGGTGTATATCTCCTCGAGACTTCCCCCGGGGATGGCCCTACCGATGGCCCGGGAGGCCAAAAGGCCGCTCCATATCCCGGTGTATATCCCTGCTCCCGTAAGAGGATTTGCGAAGGCCCCTGCGTCCCCCACAAGTAAGATCCTTCCCCGTACCCAGCGCCTCCTCGCTCCCCAGACGGGGTAGGCCCAGGTCCCGACCTCTCGATATACTGGCGTAGGCAACCTCCTTCCCGCGAAGGCCTTAAGGTGCTCCATCGCTCTCCTCAGCCTCAGCCCTCCCACCCCCACCGACAGGTGGTCGGCCTTGGGGAAGATCCAACCGTAACCCTTGGGGACGGTCCGGACCTCCACCATGGCCCTCCCCTCACAGGCCTTCAAGAACTCGTAGGGGACCGAGATCTCAGCCTCCGCGGTCCGAACCGTCCTTTCGGGGTTCGACCTTCCGACGTACTTGGCCACGACGCTCCCAGCCCCGTCGGCTCCGATCAGGAACTTACACTTGTATACTTTGGTCCTGGTCCTGACGGAAACTTCCTCCCTTCCCTCCTCCAACGAGACGACCTCCTCCCCGTCCATTACCTCCGCACCGGCGGCCTTGGCCCTCTCCACGAGCAGGAGGTCGAACTTGTCCCGCATGACGGTGTACAGCACGGGTTCCACGTAGCGCCACGTCGTCCGGTCGGCCCTCCAAATCCACGTCACTTCCCTGACCTCGTCCTCCACCGCGTCCCCTATCCCGAACCCCAGAAGTTCCTCCACAGCAGGAGGCAAGGCCCCAGCGCAGGGCTTGGGGCGGGGAAGATGCTTCCTCTCCAGGACGAGGACGGAGAGGCCCTCCTCGGCCAGGAAGTAGGCCGAAGCCGAGCCCGATGGCCCAGCTCCTACCACTATCGCATCGTACTTCATATGTGCTTAGCCCCGGCCCAAGGGACGAGCAGACATCCTCCGTAGAGGAGCAGGGGAAGTCCGGAGCGTAG
Source organism: Candidatus Latescibacterota bacterium (assembly GCA_012961755.1). Taxonomy (GTDB): domain Bacteria; phylum Latescibacterota; class 4484-107; order B68-G9; family B68-G9; genus B68-G9. The sequence continues at coordinate 3,302 of DTYS01000049.1, read as the reverse complement.
GTAGCCCACCCCCGTACCGTACGCGAGGCCGAAGGTTAGAAAATCCAGGATCATCAAGGTGAAGACGAAGCCGAGGCCGACCTTAAGTCCGTACCTCTTGGGGAGGTCTTCCCGCTTGAACAGCCTCTTGGAGAAGATCCTGGCGGCCACGAGCCCGGCCATAAGGGCTGCCCAACCCGAAAGTGCTCCTGGGGGCATCCAAAGGTGGAGGACCGCCACTATGCACCATATCGCCACCCCGTACCCCACCACCTTCAACCAGAACCGCATATCTCCTCGTAGGTCCTTTTAAGGAGGAGGGCATCCGCCGCCTGGTCCGGGCTCTCACTTATCACGATACCTTCGACCCCGAACTCGCATAAGGCCTTAAGGAGGTCGCGGTAGTTCACATCGGTCTCTGAGAGCATAAGGTGCTTCTTCTCCCCCTTGGAGGAGTAAGAGATGCCGGAGAGGTGGATGTGAAGCTCCTCCAACGTCTCCCGGCCTAAGAAGTCCTCGAGCTTCCTCAGGACCTCCACGAACTCTTCGTGGGAATTGAGACTCCCGGTCCTCGCATGGAGGTGGGCGAAGTCTATGCAGGGGGCCAGGCCATCCACCTCCGAGCAGAGCCTCAGGACCTCTTCCAAGGAGCCGAACTGGGAGGGCTTTCCTGTGGTCTCCGGCCTGAGCTTTACAGGGTTCCCCTCCCTCCTGAGGACCTCCACGACCTCCTCAAGCTGCTCCTTGACGGTCCTGTACACATCCTCCGGGTCCCTACCCATGTACGAAGCAGCGTGGAACACCACCGAGCGCACCCCGCAGAATGCTCCCACCCTGGCCGCCTGGAGGATGTAGTTTCTGCTCTTGGCCTTCTTCTCCTCAGTATCGGAGTTCAAGTTTATGTAGTAGGCGGCATGGGCCGTGAGGACGACACCCCGAGCCTCGGCATACCTCCCGAGGGACCTCGCCGCCTCCTCGCCCATCCTCACACCCCTCACCCAGGCAAGTTCCATAACGTCCAGCCCAAGCTCCCTCACCCTGTCCACCCCTGCCTCGCTGGACGTTCCTTTGGCCCCCTTCGGAACTCCGGCGACGCCGAAGAGGAGTCCGCTCATCCCTCCCTCCAGACCTTTACGGGCTTCCCCCCGAGCTCGGCCGAGCGCCACGCCGCCTCGGTGAGCCTTATGACCTTGAGTCCGCACTCCGGAGGGACCTGGACCTCGTCCCTTCCGAGGATAGCATCTATAAAGTTCCTGTCCGGGGTGGAAGCATCCGGTAGGCCCTGAGGTTCGAAGGCCTCCGTGGAGCCCATCCTCTTATAGAGAAGCTTCCCGTTCTCGTAGAAGACGGCGGCCCTGGAGCCGAAGAAGGATATGGTCTCGTAGAATCCCCTGGGCGCGTTGCCCACGACCGAGAGGCTTCCCAAGGCCCCGTTGGAGAACTTCAGCGAAAGCGAGGAGTTTATGTCGACCTCGGTGTCGAGCCTATCTATATAGGCCGAGACCTCGTCCACATCCAAGCCTGTGGTCCAGAGGATTACGTCCAGTAAGTGGCTGCCGGAATCGTTGAGCTGTCCGCCTCCGGAGAGCGAAAGCACCTGCCTCCACGTCCCCTTGGTCATCCAGTACCAGCCCTGGGCCTGGAGGGCTGAGACGAACTGTATCTCCCCGATTTCACCCGAGCGTATGTAGTTCCTAAGGAACCTGAAGGCGGGGGAGAAGTGCCTCTGGTAAGAGATCATCAGGACCTTCCCGACCTCCTCGGCCTTGGCTATGACTTCCTCTGCGTGCTCGGACTTACAGACCATAGGTTTCTCTGTGAGGACATGCAGGCCCTTCTCCAAGGAGGCCATGATCTGCTCGTAGTGGAGGGTGTGGGGAGTTGAGATCTCCACGGCGTCCATATCAACTTTCTCCAACATCTCCCTGTAATCTGAAAACTTGGGCACATCCTTAAGCCTTGGCTCAAGTTCTGTGGCGAGCTTCAGTGCCTCGGGGTCCGGGTCGGCCAAGGCCACCACCTGCACATCAGGGAACCCGAGCACACGCTTCAGGTGTCCCCTTCCGTTCCCTCCGCACCCTATGAAGCCCACTCTTACCTTCTCCATCTCTCCTCCCCTTTAAGTTCTGAAGTGGAACAGGAGCACATCGCCGTCCTGGACTTGGTAATCCTTTCCCTCGGAGCGTACCTTGCCGGTACTGTGAAGCTCGGCCCAGGACCCTGTCCGGACCAGATCCCCCCACGATACCACCTCCGCCCTTATGAACCCCCGCTCCATATCGGAATGGACCTTGCCGGCGGCCTCCTGGGCGGTCGTGCCCTCGGGCACGGGCCAGGCCCTGAGTTTTCCGTGGACCGTGGTGTAGAAGGTTATGAGCCCGAGGAGCTTGTAAGAGGCCCTCACGATCCTGTTCACCCCAGGCTCCTCAAGCCCCATGTCCTCCAGGAAGGCCCTCCTCTCCTCGGGATCGTCGAGCTCCGCTATCTCCGACTCCACCTTCGCGGATATGGGAACCACCTCGCCCACCGCCTCCCTCAGCCTCTCGACGAGTTCCCCTCCTGTCGGCTCCTCCTCCCCCGTGTTCGCAACGTATATCACGGGCTTGGAAGTGAGGAAGGAGAAGCTCCTGAGTGCATGGGATTCCTCCGGTGAGAGCTCTAAGGACCTCACAGGCTTGCCCCTTCCGAGGGCGTCCACGACCTTCCTCAGAAGCTCGAGCTCCTCTTTGGCCTCCTTGTCCCCGGAGCGGGCGGCCTTCTCCCTCCGGGGGACGGCCCTCTCCGTTACCTCCAGGTCCGCCAGGATAAGCTCGGTCTCCACGACCTGGACGTCCCTTACGGGGTCGACGGAACCGTCCACATGTGCTACGTCCGGATCCGAGAAGCACCTCACCACATGGGCCAGGGCGTCCGCCTCCCTCACATACGCTAAGAACTTGTTACCGAGGCCCTCCCCCCTGCTCGCCCCCTTTACGAGCCCGGCTATGTCCACGAAGGTCACCGTAGCTGGGATCGTCGACTGGGGCTTGAGGACCTCCTTGAGCTTCACGAGCCTTTCGTCGGGAACCTCGGCCACGCCTACGTTCCTGTCCTTAGTGCAGAAGGGATAGTTCGAAACTTCCGCACTCGTCCTTGCCAAGGCGTTGAGGAGGGTGGTCTTACCTACATTGGGTAACCCTATTATCCCTACGGAAAGTCCCATGGCATCCTTAAAGCTTCATGAACCTCTGTACGGCTCTTCGTCCTGGGGTTCCCTCTACTTGACGAACGTCCATACCCCGAAGTTCTCGGGTTCGAGGAAGAGCCTTACAGTGTTCGACCAT
>DTYS01000048.1 GCA_012961755.1 Candidatus Latescibacterota bacterium | reverse complement strand
GGCATGAAGGTCCTCCCCTGGAGGTTTATCACCCCCACTGGGACCCCCGAGCGGCTCCTGAAGACCCCGTATCCTATCCCACCTACATCGGGTGGATAGTTCGCGGGCCTCAGGAGGTTGGAGGCGGACTGCACGTAGGATATCCCCTCCTTCCTGTCCCAGACGTGGTTTCCGGACGTGAGCACATCAACACCGCACGAGAACATCTCCTCGGCCACCTTTTGCGTTATCCCCTTACCCCCTGCGGCGTTCTCGCCGTTGGCTATGCAGAAATCGGCACCGTAGAACTTAATGAGGCCGGGGAGCAGCCCCTTAAGGGCCTTCCTCCCTGGCCTTCCCACAACGTCTCCCACGAAGATCACTCTCAAATTGCCCCCTATTTCGCATAAGCGATCGCCCTCTTCTCCCTTATTACCGTCACCTTTATCTGTCCGGGGTACTCGACCTCCCTCTCCACCCTCTCGGCTATGTCGGAGGCCAATTGCTCCGCCAAGGCATCGTCCACCTGCTCACATCTGACCATGACCCTTATCTCCCTACCGGCCTGTATGGCGTAGGCCTTCTCCACTCCGGGGAAGGAGTCCGCAAGCTCCTCGAGCCTTTCAAGCCTGCGGATGTAACTTTCCAAGGTCTCCCTTCTGGCACCAGGTCTTGCGCTGGATATGGCGTCGGCCGCGGCCACAAGGCTCGTTATCACAGATATGGGTGGTACCCCCTCGTGATGCCCTGCTATGGCGTTCTGGACCACCGGTCCCTCGCCGTAGCGTCTGGCGAGCTCCATTCCTATCTCTGTGTGGGAGCCCATCATTTCGTGGTCAGCGGCCTTCCCTATATCGTGCAGGAGGCCGGCCCTTCTGGCCAGGACCTCGTCCAGCCCGAGCTCCCCGGCCATCATGCCGGCAAGCCACGCCACCTCCTTGCTGTGCTGGAGGACGTTCTGACCGAAGCTCGTGCGGAACTTGAGCCTTCCCAGATGATAAAGTAACCTCGGATGTAGCCCGTGCACCCCGACCTCGTACGCGGCCTGTTCGCCCGCTTCCTGGATTATATTGTCTATGTCCTGTTTAGTCTTCTCTACGACCTCCTCTATCCTCGCAGGGTGGATCCTTCCGTCGGCTATCAGCCTCTCCAAGGCTATGCGAGCTATCTCCCTCCTGAGGCTGTCGAAGCCGGAAAGTATGACGGCCTCGGGGGTATCGTCCACTATGACGTCCACCCCGGTAAGGGTCTCAAAGGTCCTTATGTTCCTACCCTCCCTCCCTATTATCCTACCCTTCATCTCGTCCGAGGGAAGCGAGACCACCGAGACCGTGGACTCAACGGCCTGCTCGGCTGCGTAGCGCTGTATGGCCATCCCTACGATCTCCCTGGCTTCCTTCTCAGCCTCAGCTATGGCCCTGTCCTTGATCTCCTTGGCACGGTATGCGGCCTCCTGCTTCGCCTTCTGTTCGAGCTTGGCTATAAGCAGGGTCTTGGCCTCCTCGGCCGTCATGCCTGATATCCTCTCAAGCTGGGAGATCTGCTCCTCTAAGAGTTCGGAGAGCTGAGCGTCCTTGGCCTGGACCGCCCTCTCCCTCTCTTTCAACTCCCTTTCTAACTGCCTAAGTTCCCCCTCCTTACGGGAGAGAAGGTCCACCTTCCTGTCCAACTTCCTCTCCTGATCCAAAAGCTTGGCTTCGAGCTGTTGTAGCTCGGCCCTCCTTTGGGCACTCTCCCTTTCGAACCTCTCCCTGGCTTTATGTAGTTCGTTCTCCGCCTCAAGCTTGGCCTTTTCCCTTATGGTCTCGGCCTCCTTGCGGGCATCCCCAACTATCTGTTCCGCCAGGGCCCTGGCACCTGTGACCCTGCTTTTTTGTATCCTTTCGTTCAGTATCCATCCTACGATGAAGCCGACGACAGCACCTATCAAGGCATAGACGATCAACATCTATCATCGCCTCCCCTCTGGTGATATATCCGAACAGAAAACCCCCGTCATCTCGTGCGGCCCTTTGCACGGACGCATCGGGGGTCTCGGACCTAAGTTCCCATTAAGCTATGATGCCGCGCAGTCGCTCTATCAGCCTGTTCGTCCTCTCCTCCACTTCGGAGAGGAGGTTGCGGCGCACCTCCCTCTCCTTGAGAAGTTCGTCAACTATGTGCATGGCCGCCAGGACCGCCACCTTGGCGGCGGACCTAAGGGGTATCTCTGCTGCTACCTCCCGCATCTTATCGTCCACGTACTTCGCTACCCAACGGACGTATTCCTCGTTCACGTCCGCCTTTATAGGATATTCCATGCCGAATATTCTGACCAGGACGGTCCGTGACATGTCAAGGTCCGGGCAAAGGGCTCTCAAGCTTGGACAGCATCTGCTCCAGCCTAGCCTTTAGGCGTTCCCTTCGTTCCTCCATAAGCTTCCTCAGCCGTTCGTTCTCCTCCCTGAGGGCACTTATCGTCCCCTCCATCTCGGAGAGCTTGGCCCGAAGCTCGGCGTTCTCCCTCTCCCTCTGCGACTTCTCCTCCTTCAGTTCCTCT
>DTYS01000047.1 GCA_012961755.1 Candidatus Latescibacterota bacterium | reverse complement strand
GGGGGAGGAGATACCCATAGAGGCGAGGATATTGGCGATAGCGGACGCGTTCGACGCCATGACCACGGATAGGCCCTACAGGAGGAGGATGTCGGTCCGGGAGGCCATGGAGGAGCTCCGCAGGTACGCGGGGAGCCAGTGGGACAGGTACCTGGTGGAGGAGTTCATAAGGATCATAGAGGACGGGGAGGTCGATGTAGACGAGAGCTGAAGATGAAGTCGTTGACCAAGGTGGACATCTCCTCGGAGCCGGACTTCTCCTTCCTGCCGGCCGAAAGGACTTGTTCCTGTCCCCCGGGACGTCTGAGCTGCTTGGACCGCGGAGGGATCTTAAAGCTGAGTTCTACCGTCATAAACGTACGACGGCGACACCGCTGGAAGGAGTCACATCCGGCACGTTTTATACCCGACTTGCCGAGGAAGTTCATACTCCTGTTCTCGCACAGGGGGGAGACGGTGTTGGACCCGTTCTGCGGTTCGGGCACTACGAACGTGGAAGCCCTGAAGCTGGGTAGGAACTCCATAGGGATAGATGTGAACCCTAAGTCCGTTCGGATGGCGTACGGGCGCCTGATCCGCGAAGTCTCACCTGAGCCCACACATCATCGTGTGGTGGAAGGATCGGTCCTGGACGTGCTCCCGCTCGTAGGAGGGGAAAGGGTGGACCTCATAGTTACGTCCCCCCCCTACTTCGACGTCGTAGATTACGGGGACGACGGTCCAGAACAATGGGGCAACATACACGATTACGGGAGGTTCCTGGATAATATGAGGAGGGCGTTCGAGGCTATGTGGAGGGCCTTGAAGTCCGGAGGTTGGATGGTCGTTGTCACCCAGGACGTGTTTAAAAAGCAAGCGAAGTGCCCCATCCATGCGGATTACATCTTCATATGTCGGGAGGTGGGCTTCGAGGTATGGAGCACACAGGTGTACATCCTCAACTACAGCACCGGCGGGCGCTTAGTGTACGGCTATCCTACGAGCTATTATCCCAAAAACGACCACGAATATATATTGGTGTTCCGCAAACCTGAGGGGGGGTTATGCAATTGAGCATCAAAGAAGTGGGAGATGTGAAGGTGATATCTTTGGAGGATACGGAAAGGGCCACCGTGGAGGTAGCTGAGGATTTCAGGAGGGCCCTCTTCGATATGGTCGAGGATGGGGCTAAGAAGCTGGTGGTGGATATGAAGGAGCAGAAGTTCGTGGACAGCTCGTTCTTGGGCGCTTTGGTGGCTGGGCTTAGGAAGGCCGTGGCCGAGGGGGGGAGCCTGAAGCTCGTGGGGTTGCAGCCCTCCGTGAGGTCGATGTTCGACCTCACGAGGTTGTCCAAGGTGTTCGAGATATTCGAGTCCGAGGAGGAGGCAGTAGCGAGCTTCTCGGGAGGGTAAGACTATGGAGGAAGGTCGCTTGGTGGTCGTAGGTGGGTCCGCGGCGGGGATGAGCGCCGCAGCCAGGGCCAAGAGGAGGAGGCCAGGGTGGGAGGTCGTGGTCCTGGAGAGGGGGCCTTACGTCTCCTACGGGGCGTGCGGGATACCTTATTATATATCCGGGGAGGTGAAGGGGCCCGAGGAGCTCGTGGTCCTCACACCTGAGAGGGCTAAGGAAGAAAGGGGGATAGAGGTCCTCGTGCGCCACGAGGTCGTGGAGGTGCAACCTACCAAGAAGCTCGTGATCGCTCTGGACCTGGAGACCTCCAAGGAGAAGGCATTTCGCTACGATAAGCTCGTGTTGGCCGTGGGCGGGGCCCCGAGGGTGCCCGACGTACCGGGGGTGGACCTGGAGGGGGTCTTCAAGCTCAGGGACCTCCAGGACGGGATAAAGTTGAGGAGGTACTTAGATGAGGAGGGGCCCAAGAGGGCGGTGGTCGTGGGAGGGGGTTACGTGGGGCTCGAAATGGCGGACGCCTTCAGACGGCGGGGGATACAGGTTACGGTGGTCGAGCAGACGGGACAGGCCCTCGTTACGCTGGACCCGGATATGGCCTTCCTCGTGGAGAAGGAGCTGGCCAGGAGGGAGATACAGGTGGTGAAGTCGGCCGAGGTTGTGAGGTTGGAAGGTGACCGGGACGGGAGGTTCTGCGCTGTCCACCTCAGGGACAGGGTTGAGAGGTACTGGGCCGACTTCGTCCTTTTAGCGGTGGGCGTGGTCCCACAGGTGGGACTGGCGAGGTCCTGCGGTGTGGCCTTGGGGCCTACAGGGGCAATATCCGTGAGCCCGAAGATGGAGACGAACGTCCCCAATATATACGCGGCCGGGGATTGTGCCGAGGCCAGGCACATAGTCACGGGAAGGCCCTCGTACATCCCTCTGGGCACCACCGCCAACAAGCAGGGGAGGGTAGCGGGGGAGAACGCGGTCGGAGGGTTCGGGGTCTTCAGGGGGGTAGATCGGAAGAGCGTCG
>DTYS01000046.1 GCA_012961755.1 Candidatus Latescibacterota bacterium | reverse complement strand
TGGCGGAGATGGACTACCTCTTAGGGGAGCGGCTCGAGCCCTCGCTGCGCAGGAGGATAAGGTACGAGGTAAAAAGGAGGTGCATAGTTCCTTACCTCTCCCGCCACGACTTCTGGTGGCTGTACAACACCGAATCCCGCACCGTGAACAACTGGAACGCCGTCTGCAACGGAGGGGTGGCGGGGGCCGCCGTATACCTGGAGGAGGACGCATCACGCCTGGCGGAGGTGCTGACGAAGGCCCTAAGGTCCCTGGAGGACTACATAGAGACCTTCGACGAGGACGGAGGTTCCAGCGAGGGACCGGGATATTGGGCCTACGGGTTCGGGTATTACGCGGTGCTCGCGGACCTGGTGGAGACGAGGACCCAAGGGAGGGTGAACCTCCTCGAAGGGGAGTTCGTGCGGGAGGTGGCCAAGTTCCCCCTCAAGGTCGTCCTGAGCCCAGGGGTCTTCGTCAACTTCTCGGACTGCGATAGGAACTTCAGCCCTCCGGCCCCGCTTCTGGCCTACCTCTCCTGCCGTCTGGAGGTCCCCGAGCTTGCGGCCCTCTCAGGACCGACGTATTACAAAGGTGGACTCACGTGGAGGTTGAGGTCCCTCTTCTGGAGGTCGGACGGCCCACCTTCCCCCTTCGTCCCCTCCCACCACGACTTCTTCAGGGGTCTCCAGTGGATGCTGGCAAGGTACGATCCCTCGGATCCTGACGCGCTCGTCCTGGCCGCTAAGGGAGGGCACAACGCCGAGATGCACAACCAGAACGATGTGGGATCGTTCATAGTGCACTTCATGGGGGAGTCGCTGATAGTGGATCCCGGAAGAGGCAGGTACACAAGAGATTACTTCGGGCCTAAGAGGTACGAGCACCTCGTCAACTCGTCCAAGGGTCACTCCGTTCCCGTGCCTAACGGATGCGAGCAGAGGACCGGCAGGGAGGCCGCGGCGGAACTCTTAGAGCATGGGGCGAACAGCCTTACGGACTGGATGGTCCTAGAGCTCAAGGCCGCATATCCGCCGGAGGCGGACCTCGCCTCCCTGCGCCGCACCCTCGCCCTCCACAGGGAGGGGCCTACAGGATGGGTGGAGGTCACGGACGAGGCAAGGTTCTCATCGGGACCGGGGACTTTGGAAAGCCCCCTCATAACCTTCGGAAGCGCAGAGGTGAGGAAGGATACGGTGATCATAAGGGGTAAGAAGGGGAACCTGAAGGTGAGCTGGGAAGGGGCCTCCGATGTAAGGATAGAGAAGATAAAGGATGTAGACCTGGCCGAGGGTCCGACGGATCTCGAGCGCATCGCGTTCCGCAGGGGACCGAGCTTGGAGGGTAGGATACGTCTGAAGATAGAGCCTACGTCAACCTAAGCCCATAAATTTCCTTACTTTCTCCACGGTAGCCTCGGCCTCGGAGCGGGCCCTGCGGGCGCCTTCCTTCAGCACCTCCTCTATATATCCTTCCCTCGCCTCGGCCTCACGCCTCCTCTCCTGGATGGGGCTCAGGAACTCCGAAAGCTTCTCCGCAAGCTTCCCCTTGCACTCCACACACCCGAGCCTTGCCGCCTTACAGTCCTCCTCTATTTCCGAGATCTCGTTAACGTTGTATAGCTTATGGTACAAAAATACGGGACATCCCCTGACCTCAGGGTCCCCCGGGTCCTCCTTCTTTATCCTCATGGGGTCCGTGAACATCGTGCGGACCTTCTCCTTAACCGAATCCGGGGGATCTGATAGGTAGACGACGTTCCCCAGGGACTTGCTCATCTTCCTTCCGTCGAGGCCGGGGAGCCTGGGGACCCTAGTAAGTATTGGCTCGGGCTCGGGGAAGAACTTCCCGTAAAGGTGGTTGAACCTCCTCGCTATCTCCCTCGTGAGCTCTATGTGGGGGACCTGATCCTCGCCCACGGGGACGGCGTCCGCCCTGTATATAAGGATGTCGGCGGCCTGGAGCACCGGATATCCTAAGAGCCCGTAGTTTATCTTCGTGACCTCCTCTTCATCCTCTATGAGCCCCATGGCCCTCGCCTGCTCCTTTATGGTAGGGTTCCTTACGAGCCAGGGGGTGGGGGTTATCATGGAGAAGAGGAGGTGGAGTTCGGCATGTTGCTTAACGTCCGATTGGACGAATATGGTCACCCTCTCCGGGTCCAACCCAACGGCTATGTAGTCCAGGGCCACCTCTTTGGTGTTCTTCCTAACCTCCTGGGGATGTTCGTATTCTGTGGTTAGGGCGTGCCAATCGGCTATCATGCAGAACATTTCGTAGTCCTCCTGGAGGGCGAGCCAGTTCCTAAGGGCCCCTTCGTAGTTCCCCAAGTGTAGCTTGCCCGTGGGTCTCATCCCGCTCAGTATCCTTCCCTTCATCGCTCTCCCCTCAGTCCATGAAGAGGTACGGCTTCCAGCTCGGGTCCGGTTCCCCTACGAAGGTATGGACGAAGTAGAGGAAGTTAGGCCTCTTGGGAGGACGGATGAGCCTCATACCGGCCTGTTCGGGGGTACGGTTGCCTTTCCTGTTGTTGCACCGAACGCAGCAACATACGAGGTTCTCCCACGTATCCTTACCGCCCATATCCTTGGGGATCACATGGTCAACGGTCATAGGTCCCTGGGTAGTGCCGCAGTATTGGCACCTGTGGCCATCTCTCCTGAGGATGTTTCTCTTGGTCAAAGGGATATCGTTTCTAGGTTTGTGCACGTACATCCATAGCCTCACCACGCTCGGAAGGGGGAGGGCCCTGGACACCGTGTGCACCGTTCCGGCCTCCTCCACGACCTCGGCCTTGCCCAAGAAGACCATCACGAGGGCCCTCTTAGCGGAGCATATGCTGAGGGGTTCGTAGTTCTGATTGAGGACCAATACCTTACGGTTCAACATCCTTGCCCCCGTCCACGAGTCCTCTGAGATATTCCCAAAAAGCTCCCCTTAGGTCGTCCCTCATAAGGGCGAACTCGACGGTGGTCTTCAGGTACGAGAGCCTATCTCCTACCGTGTACCATCTTCCCGATATTTCGTATGCGTAGACCACCTTATCCTTGGACATCCTCCTTATAGCGTCCGTAAGTTCTAACTCTCCCCTCTCCGAGTACGGTGTCATCTCCAGGACATCGAATACGTCGGGTTCCAAGATGTACCTTCCCAGAAGGGCCAGGTTCGAAGGGGCCTCCTCGGGCTTGGGTTTTTCGACCAAGTCCTCCACGAGATGGACCTCATTGATGGGCTTGCCCTTTACGACACCGTACTCCGAAACCTCCTGAAGGGGCACCCGCTGGACGGCCAATATGGAGGAGCTATACTTGTCGTAAAGTTTCATAAGCTGGGCGAGGCATGGCTCCTCGGAGACCACGAGGTCGTCCCCGAAGAGCACGGCGAAAGGTTCGTTGCCTATATGATATTTGGCCTTAAGGATGGCATGGCCCGTGCCCAAGGCCTCCTTCTGGCGTAGGTAGTGTATGTCCGCCATCTTCTCTATGTTCTCTAGGGTCTCCAACATGGCCGTCCGTTCCCTTTCCTTGAGCACCTGGTTCAGTTCGAAGGACTTGTCGAAGTGGTCCTCTATGGCCCTCTTCCCCCTGCCGGTGATTATGAGGATGTCCTCTATACCGGAGGCCACTATCTCCTCAACGATGTACTGGATGGCTGGCTTGTCGACTATCGGTATCATCTCCTTAGGGAGGGCCTTGGTGGCCGGTAGGAACCTTGTGCCGAGTCCAGCGGCAGGAATCACGGCCTTTCTGACCTTCATCCTTTCAATCCTTCCTCTCACAGGTTATCCTTCCCGTGTGGTCTATCTTCCAGACCTCTAAGGTCCCGTCGCCGTCGTAATCCCTGAAGGCCTCAGCCCTAGCTTCGAACGCCATGTTATCGCGCAGATAATCGAAACCGTATTCGTTATTTGTTCCATAGGTGATATCGCAGTCATAGGCTTCCTTGCGGCTGACGTTGCGTAAAAACCGATGGCCACTTTCTTCGCCGTCACAGTCAGGATCGAAACGATAGGAACTGGAGTCCGGCCCCGCACCACCCGAGGAATTGATGATACCGGTACTCATGCCCAGAAAATGATATAGCCTGCCCATCCAGGACGCATCCCGTCGCGCCAGGTAGTCATTGACGGTAACCACATGCACGCCCTTGCCTTCCAGTGCATTCAGATACACCGCGAGGGTCGCAACCAGTGTCTTTCCCTCACCCGTGCGCATCTCGGCAATCTTGCCCTGATGCAATACCATACCACCGATGAGTTGCACGTCGAAGTGGCGCATACCCAGCACCCGGCTGCTGGCCTCCCGCACCACGGCAAACGCCTCAGACAGCAGATTGTCCAGGGATTCCCCATTGTCCAGGCGTTGCCTGAACTCTGCTGTCTTGCCCTGCAATTCCTCATCAGAGAGGGCTTTTACGGATTCTTCCAGAACATTGATCTTTTCAACATCCTTGAACATGCGCTTGACGACCCGTTCGTTACGGCTACCGAATACTTTTTTTGCGATCTTGTTGAACATGAAGCTTGGGACCTTTCAGGACCGAAAATGAAAAGGGCTGAAACCGCAAAAACAGCACAGTTGTTTTCAGCCGGACATAAAATGGAAATGATACCGCAAAAGCGGGGCTTTTACTGAGGAATATAGAAGAGCAGAATCGGCTCAGCCGCTCTTAATGAAACGAGCCGGATTGATGATTTTACCATTGCGGCGCACTTCGAAATGAACATGGGGGCCACTGGAACGGCCAGACGATCCCAACATGGCGATTGGCTCGCCCTTTTCCACCCGATCGCCTTCTTTCACGAGGTTTTCCTGATTGTGGGCGTAACGGGTAATATAACCATCCGCGTGCCGAATCTCGACGATGTTCCCATAACCGGCCACGCGCTCGGATTTGGTCACCACGCCGGCGGCGACAGCCAGCACTTCGCTGCCGCGCTTGCCGACAAAATCAATACCCTTGTGGAATTTTTTCTTGCCGGTGAAAGGGTCTGTACGACGGCCAAAAGTGGAACTGATGAATCCCTGTTTCAGCGGCCAGCCGGACGGGATGACCTGCTCACGCACATCACGTTTGGAGAGCAGATCCTCCAGCAGATTTAACTTGTGTTCACGATCGGCAAACGCCTGGTAAAGGCGATCGATTTCTGATTCGAGCTCCAGCAGGCCGGCCGATTCGGCTCCTGTCATCTGATCCAGGCCGCCCTGGGCAGGTTCGGCGGAGAAATCAAATTCCTCGGCATCCAGTTTACCGACACTGACCAGACGCGCTCCCAACGCATTCAAGCGCAACAGGTGAGCACGCAGGCTGCCGATGTGCAGTGCCAGGGCGTCCATCTCCGTTTCCATGCTGTTACGCAAGGCATCAAGCTCGCGTCTTTCTTCTGCCATAGCCTGCA
>DTYS01000045.1 GCA_012961755.1 Candidatus Latescibacterota bacterium | reverse complement strand
TGCTTCCTGAACCTGCGGGCAACGGCCTCGAGGTCGCTCCCCTTCACCACTATCTTCTCCAGGTCGCAGATTCCCAGCCCCCTCCAGGCGGCCAGGGTCAAGAACTCGAAGTCGTCGGGGTTGAAGCCCATGAGCCTGGCGCAGACCGCGTCCACCGCGACTATGTCCCTTCCCGCGACGATGGTATTCATCCTGACGGGGTTCCCTCCTTCCCTCCCTATCCTGGCCCCTTCCATCCCCACTATGGCGTCCACGACCGTGAAGTCCACGTGGGCGAGGGTGGCGAGGTCGACTATGACCTCGTCCAAGACCTGGGGCGTATGTGGAAGGCCCGGTCCTTTGCCGGGGGGGGATCCCATCATCTTGGGCCAGCCGTAGACCATGCCCGGAGGGAGGCCTATGAGGTTCTTCATGGCCACGGTCATCCCGACGACCCCTGTGACCTTGAGCACCGGCACATCTATGAGGACGTCGCAGTCTAAGACCGTCTCGGGGAGGTAGTACTCGGGAAGGCAGTTCCCACCTCCTGGCACCTGGACCTTCACGGGCCTGTCGAAGTTCAGGTCGACTATGTCCAGGTCCACATTCGAAAGGTCGGGGTCCTCGAGGAGGTCCCTGTACCCGGCGACCTCGAAGCCGTCCCCCCTCTCGGCGGATATCCCCTCTAGATCTTCGTCGGGTGGGGCCCATCCTCCGGTCCCTTCGGCCACGGTGACCCTTGCGGACGGGGCGAGCCTGTGCACTGTCCTTATTATGGCCTTTACTACCCTGCGGTCCGTTACCGCTCCCGAGCCCGAACTTTCGAGGTTGACTATGTTGGGCTTTATCACTACCCATTCCGTCCCCGGCCCTACGACCTGGCTTATCCCGGCCAACGCCATGGCGTAGCCCACCATGTCCTCCACCTGGCGGTAGGAGAGCTTGTTTTGGGGAGGTACCGGGTTCGGAAGACCCTCGAGGTCCGAGCGCACTACGGCCACCACAGGGCTTCCTGGAGGGGTCGCCACGGAGACCCCATCGGGGAGAAGGTCGTGAAGCCGTAGGAGGGACAGCCCTACGATCGAAGCCCCTAAGACAAAACAGAGCTTCTTCATCCCATCCTCCTATTTGGTCGCCAGATATACGCCTGAAAGCATGATGGCTATCCCGACGAGGTTTACGGACGTAAGCTCCTTCTGCGGGGAGCCTAAGAACCCCACATGGGCTATCCAGGCCGAGGCTAAGACCTGCCCTGCGACGGTGAGGACGAAGACCGAGCGGGCCCCGAGCTTGGGGATGAGGGCAGCTATGCCGAAGACGAGGCTCGCGCCTATGGCACCCGCCACCCAGAGCCAGGAGGGCACGCACTTGGCGTTGGACATAAGTCCCCTCTGGGGGCCGAGCAGCCATATGAGGACCGCGGCCGCGGCTCCTACGGTCCAGAATATAGCGTTCGCCGCCCTCGCCGAGCCCATCATCGTCCCCACGACCGAGTTCATGGTGAGGTGGACCGCGAGCACGATCCCGATTCCGAAGGCCACCGCGTAGAGCAGCATCTCCCCCCCTTTCTAAACTTTGTGTAGTATGTCCTTAAGCCTCGGGTAGACTTCCTTGTAAAGCTCGGACCTTTCGGCGTAGACCTCGTGGAGCTTCGGGTTGGGTTCGAAGGTCTCCTTCACCCGGACGAGCCTGTCCGCGGCCTCCTCGACGGAGCTGTATTCCCCCAGGGCAACCCCGGCCAATATGGCCGTGCCCAAGGAGGTAGCTTCGCTCACGTACAGGGTAGAGATGGACCTTCCCAATATATCCGCCTTTATCTGGGACCAGACCCTGGACTTTGCTCCCCCTCCCGTAAGCCTCAGCTCACGGACCTGCACCCCGGCCTCCTCGAGGAGCTCCAAGTTCAGCCTCATCTCCATGGTCACTCCCTCCAACAGGGCCTTTATGAACTCCTTGCGGGACGTCGAAAGCGTCAGGCCGAGCACGACCCCCTTAGAGCGGACGTCGAAGTGAGGGGTTCCGGTGGCGGTGAAGTGGGGGAGGACGAGGAGGCCGGTAGGTCCCTCGGGGAGGTCGGAAAGTATGAGGTCGTAGGGGTCCGTTCCGAGCCTTCCTGCCTCCTCCCTCTCCTTCTCCCCGAAGTTGTCCCTGTACCACCTGAGGAGCGACCCTCCCGTGAAGTTGAAGGCCAGGGTGACCAAGAGCCCGGGAGCCACGTGCGGATAGCAGGCGAAGTTGTGCGAGAGGAGCCTTTCAGGATGGGGGACCTCCGCAAATGTCGGGGTTATGCACTCCACGGTCCCGACCCCGTAGGCTGCCACCTTTTCCCTCACTACGCCCGAGCCCAAGGCGTTGCAGGGTTGGTCGTGTCCTCCGGTGACGGCCAGGACGCCCTCGGGGAGGCCCAGCTCCTCGGCCCTCTTCCTCGGTACCTCCCCTACGACCGTGCCGGAGGGGACGACCTTCGGGAATATGTCCTCGGGAAGCCCTGCGACGTCCAACATCCTATCGGACCAGGCCTTCTTCCTTACATCGAAGGCCATGGTCCTCGCCGCCAAGGAGTAATCGGTCGTAGGTTCCAGACCGAGCAGGTAGAAGACGTACTCTTCGTAACACAAGAACTTCCATGCCCTCCTGAAGACATCGGGCTCGTGCTCCCGGATCCAGAGTATCTTGAATATAGTATGCATAGGGTGCAGGGGCATTCCGGTCGTCCCGAAGACCTCCTCCCGTGACATCTTCTCGGCCCACCGCCTGGCCAGCTCGTCTGTGCGGGAGTCGAAGGATATCGGGGTGTTGTAGAGTACCTCCCCGTCCTTCGATACGGGAACAGCGGCCTCGCCCTGGCAGGAGACGCTGAGGGCCCTTATCGGATCGTGCTTGGTCTTCGAGGCCACCTCCCTCACGACGTCCAACACAGCATCCCTGACCTTACGGGCGTCCAGCTCGAGCCACCCGGGCCTCGGGCTTAACAGGGGATATTCCCTGTAGGCCGAGGCGATCGCTTCCCCTTCTAAGTTGAACGCCACGGCCTTGGTGCCTGTCGTCCCCACATCTACGCCCAGAAGGCTCATACCTTACCTCCTTGAATGTGTCCCAATTAGAAAGTACTTCCGCGGAGGTGAAAAGTCAAGCTGGGGCTCGGAAGGGTGGTTGACAAACTCGGAAAGAATTTATAAATTTTACCAAGTTTCGGAGGTTTCAAGATGTCCCGAGTGACGATCCGCGACGTAGCTGAAGCATCTGCCGTTTCGATCGCTACGGTCTCACGAGTGCTCAACGGCCTACACAGGGGGGACCCTGCCGTCAGGCGGAGGGTCCTACAGGTGGCCAGGCAGTTGAACTACCGTCCTAACACCTTCGCCAGGAGGCTCGCTAAAGGGTCCACCGAGAGCTTGGGCATAGTTATGAACGCTATCCGGCCCACGACCGACTATTACGGGGACATCCTTCAAGGGGTCGAGGAGGAGGCACGCAGGAACGGCTACAACCTGTACTTTTCGGTGGTCTATCCCTATCTGAGGGCGCTGGGGACCGAGGAGGTTCCGAAAGGGATCCTGGATAACTCTGTGGACGGCCTCATCTACGCAGGGGAGATGAGGCCCGACCTGTACGAGAGGATCAAAGAGGCCTCCCTCCCCTTAGTCATCGTCAACTCGTACGTGGAGGGGGAGGATGTGGAATGTGTCATGAGCGACAACTTCGGCGGGGCTTACGAGGCGGTGCGGTGGTTGATAGGGCTGGGACATAGGAGGATCGCCTGCATAGTCTGCGGTAGGGGGGAGGTTCCCTCCGTCAGGGAGCGGGTCGAGGGGTACCGACAGGCCCTATCGGATGCTGGCATATCCTACGAGGGGGAGGTGTTGGTGGACGGTTACTCTCCCGAGGACGGCTATAAGGCGACCGAGGAGCTATTGAAGCTGCAGGACCCTCCCACCGCCATCTTCGGCACTGTGGACGAGGTGGCCATAGGGGCCATAAAGTGCGCCAAGGGCGCCGGCCTCAGGGTGCCTGAGGACTTGAGCGTCCTTGGGGTCAACGATCTGGACATAGCCAGGTTATGTGAGCCTCCCCTGACCACGGTGCGGATATTCAGGAGGGAGATGGGGAGGGTGGCCGTGCGCAGGCTCTTAGAGCTCATCCGGGAGCCTAGCAGGAAGCCCGCAAGGACGGACGTGCCCTGTGAGCTGGTCCACCGGGAGTCCTGTGCTGGGCCGAGGGATTGAAAGCGCTTACACAAAAGTCTTGACAAATGGAAGTTCGTTTTGTATATTGTTTGTAACAAATAGTCCTTCTGAAAGGGGGTGATGACCCTATTGTAAGTGGTGGTTGAGGTCTGTAGGTGATCGTTCGAGCAGTCCAAAGAAAGGAGGAGGAGATGAAGGTAG
>DTYS01000044.1 GCA_012961755.1 Candidatus Latescibacterota bacterium | reverse complement strand
AGGGACACTGTGCTCATGGTGACCAACTGGTCCGACTACCGTGGCTACGTAATCTGCGTCACTGGAGGAATAAAGCATAAGGTCAAAGCTTTCGACCACCCTAAGGTGGGGGAGACCGAGAACGAGAGGTTCACGGCTACCTTCATCAAGGTCATCCTAGGCTTCAAGGGGTGAT
Source organism: Candidatus Latescibacterota bacterium (assembly GCA_012961755.1). Taxonomy (GTDB): domain Bacteria; phylum Latescibacterota; class 4484-107; order B68-G9; family B68-G9; genus B68-G9. The sequence goes on along the minus strand of DTYS01000044.1, from coordinate 5,769 downwards.
GCTTTATGAACGCCCTTATATTGGCCCTCATCACCGCCATAGGGACCTACTTGGCCTTCAGGGTACCTAACCCCGACGACCTGACGACGTCCTTCCGGGACGCCCAGCGTTTCTACTCCTCCGGGGCTTACGACCAGGCGATAGAGCTCTACGAGAAAGTGGCGAAGGTGCGCACCCGTTGGATGGACGTTATGAAGGTCAGGGTGGAGGTGGGCGGTTCCTCCTTCCCCGTGCGGGAGGCCGCCTCGTACCAGATCGGGAACGCGTACGCTAAGCTCTACGAGGAGTTCGGTCGCTTCGCCCGTGAAACCTATGACCTGGCCAGGAGGAAACGGTTCAAGGCCAAGGCCGATAGTGCGTTCTCCAAGGCTGTAGCGGCCTTCAGGCACGTCGTCGATACCGCCACAGATGAAGAGCTGAAGGTCCTCGCCTACCAGCGCCTAGTGGAGCTATATTACGACGCCGGACGATACGAGGACGTGCTGAGGACTGCCCGGCAGTTACTTGCGAAGTATCCGGAGGGAGCAGGCGCCGTGGACGCCTATTACAACATCGGTTGGTCCTACTACCACCTAAAGGATTATCCCCGTGCGATAGATGCTTTCCGGACTTTGCTCGAGAAGTTCCCGGCAGGGTACAGGGCCGATAGGAGCCTGTTCCAGATAGGGGAGTGCTACCTGGAACAGGGTAGGTACATGGAGGCAGTAGGATACTATCAGAAGCTCATAGACCGTCAGCATATACAGGAGCTTACCGAAGCAGAGATAGAGAAGATGAGGAAGGAGAAGCTCGCCGGTCTTGTTGACGAGACCGCCCTCGAACTTGCGGCCAAGGCGCAGATCCGCATAGGCACATGTTACACCAAGGCGGGCCGGTACGAGGAGGGGCTGAAGGCTTATCGTAAGGTGATAGATTGGTTCCCTTCGGAGAGGAAGCTGGTGGAGGAGGCGTACCTCCGGATAGCTGACCTCTACCAAGAGAAGGGAAACGTAGACCTCTGCATCCGCACCTACAGGAGGGCGATAGAAGAGTCCAAGGACAGGACCCTCAAGGCCAGGGTCCAATACGCCCTCGCTGAGCGCTTTCTCTCCGAGGGAAGGTACAGGGAGGCGGTCAGAGAATACAGGGTATACCTCAAGGCGTACGGGGACATAGCCCGAAGCGTGGGCTTTCCTCCGGACCGGGTACGCTACCGCATAGGGAGCGCATACCAAAAGCTCGCCCAGAGGTACATCGAATCGGGCGATACCCTCGAGGCCAGGAAGTGCCTCGCCCTCGCCATCTCCCAATACGATAGCCTGTGCGCCCTTCCAGGTTCCCCCTACGCCCTAGACGCAAGGTTCAACAGGGGGTTGGCGTACCAGACCTTAGGCACCGAGGAGGCCATCTACCGGGCCGTGGAGGACTACAAGTTCATCCTGAGAGAGGCCCCCCACGACCCGTACGCACAGCGTGCCCTGGTCCAACTCGCGAAGCTTTACTTCGAGGTGGGGGAGTACAGCCGTGTGGTCTTGCTATCCAAGGAGCTTTTAGAGAGGTATCCGAAGAGCGAATACGAGGACAACGCCCTCATCAGGATGGCCCTTTCCTATCAGGCCGAAGGGAAGCTGGACTCGGCGATATCGGCCTTTCTGTCCGTACCCAAGGGTTCCCCATACTTCGTAAAGTCCCGCCTAGGAGCAGGGCACGCCTACGTGAGCCAGGGCAGGAACGAGGAAGCCATACGGGTGCTGAGCGAGGGGGTCGCCTCGGCCGAGGACGACGAACAGCGTGCGAGCTTCCATTACCTTCTGGGTCGGGCGCATGAGGCCCTCGGGAACCATCGTAAGGCCATAGATCACTTCACCCGGGCGCTCTCCTACACCAAGAGGAGGGAGCTCGAGGAAGCCCTCTACTTCAGTAGGGCCAACGCAGCGTTCTATTCCGGGGACTACGACCTGGCCGAGAGGGATTTCAGGTGGATAACGAAGAACGTAAAGGACGAGGACAAGGTCAGGTCGGCGGAGAACGTCCTGGCTCTCTGTTACCTCAGACAGAACAAGAGCCGGGATGCCATACGCACCTTCGCCAGGATGGCGGAAAGGGCTGTCCGGCCTGAGGAGAAGGCGGAGCTCCTCGCAAGCCTCCTGGACCTGTACTACAACGAGGACGACTACAAAGATGCTATCCGTATCGCCCGACAGCTCATAGCCTTGAACTTTCCGGACGAACCTCTGGAGGGAAGGCCCTATCGGATCAAGGAGAAGGCGTACTTCATCCTCGGGGACGTCCTGAACCGTCTCGGCAGGGGCGACGAGGCTGCTGACATGTTCCGGAGGGTCTTGGAACTTTACCCCGATTCTTACTTCGCGAAGGATATTAAGCTTATGCTCGGTACCCACTACTTCGCTCGGGGCGAATTAGATAGCGCCTGGACGCTCTTTGCGGGACTCCTCAAAGAGGGCCTGGACCCCGAGAGCACCCGGATAGCGAGGTTCTATCTGGCCAACATCTATTACAGCTCAAGGGAATTCCGGAGGGCCGAGGAGGCGTTCAGACGGCTCCTAGAAGATTATCCCCGTGCGAGGGAGATGCCCGACATCCTCTTCGGGCTGGCGGAGAGCCTCTACCAGCTCGGGAGGTTCCAGGAGGCCTTAGAATATTACAGGCGCATCGTGGGGAAGTTCCCAGGTTCCGCTCCCGCGGACGATGCCCAGTACAACACAGCATGGTGCCTCATAGAGCTCGGGAAGGAGGACGAGGCCATGGACGCCCTGCGCCAGCTCCTGAGGCGCTACCCGGAGAGCGAGTTCGCAGCTTCGGCACAGTTCACTTTGGGAGATTACCTGTACAACCGCGGCCGCTACCGGGAGGCCATGGAGGCGTACCGTAAGGTCTTAGAGCGGTATCCGGACGATCCAGTCGCTGTCAAGGTCTCCAGGCTGATAAAGGAGGTCGAAGAGACTTTAGCGTACCAGAAGTTGGAGCAGGGCATAGCTTTGATGGACTCCGCTGAAGCTACGGATAACAAGGAGTTCTACGAACGGGCTATAGAGGTGTTCCAGGGGGTCCTGGACCGTTACCCCGACACCGAAAGCGCGGTCGGAGCCTTGGGCAACATAGGAGTCTGCCTGGAGGGGTTGGGTAGGTGGCGGGAGGCGGTGAAGATGTATGATAAGGTGATAGAGCTGTACGAACAGAAGCGTGCGAGCAGGGACGCATGGCAGTTCGCCAAGGTCCACAAGGAATGGATAGTCAAGACCAGACTGTAGTCCGGAAGGTGGTCACGGCGGTGGTCCTGTGCTTGGGCCTGAACCTGCCGCTCTACGCCTTGGACGGAAGGTTCGCTGGTGTACATTATGCCTCGCGTTCCCAGGCTGTGTTCCTTTCAGCCCTGTTTCCAGGCCTGGGCCAGTTGACCACCGGCCATCGATACCGGGGCACGGCCCTCATGGCCTCTGAGATGGCGTGTCTGGTGATATGCCTGACCTCCCATGAGGACTATAAGACGCAGCTGGACCAGTTTAATCACGAGAAGGACTACTACTTGTCCCTCCGCAGGGGGAGGTCCTTCAGGGAAGCGGAGGAAAGCTGGAGGAGGCTTGAGAAGCTGAAGGATAATGTGGACGGTTCCCATATGCGCAGATGCCTATTCGGGGCGCTTGCAGCGACAGTCTACATCTACAACCTTCTGGATGCATCCCTCTTAGGTGGATGTGAGCCTCCTTCTTTGGGTCTGGTCCCGACTGCAGGACATGGAGGCTTAATGGTCGTCCTTTCGTCCCGTTTCTAGGGGGTGCTCCATGAGGACGGTGGGTTACGTCCTGCTCGTTTTCTCCGCTCTCGGCAGCCTCACCTGCAGCAACGAGGCAAAGATGCCTCCAAAGTACCACGTGGGCCTCTTGGCCCGGCCCACCGGCTTAGAGGCGAGGGCGGATTCTGAAGGTGTCGTGTACGTACGGTGGAGCATGGATTCCAGGGAGGACCTCAAGGGCTTCGTGGTGAGCTTCACCGACAGCGTAGGTGCTGTAAAGAACCGGTTCGTGGCCGACCCCGAGGCAATAAGCTTTACGGACTCAACCTTGGGCTTCGGTCACGGCGTCTACATCGTCCAAGTTTGGGCCGTAGACGAGGAGGGGTTCTCAGGCCCCCCCTCGGAGCCCGACACCCTGTTCATCCCTTAGGGGGAAGGATATGAAGGAGGGGGAGTCCCGCTTCCGAGTCCCTTCGGACTGCATAGACCTACCCAGGCTGGCGAGGGAAAACTACCGTGTATTCCTGGTCGGACTTTTCGTGGCGATTGCCCTCCTCGTCTCGGGCGTGGTCTACTTCGTCGCTACCCCTGCCAAAAGCACGGTCCCTCCACCCGTAGTCACACGGCTGATAGTGCGCAAGCCGGTCCCGATAAGGCCCTTCGAACTCAGAAAGAAGCGGTTCGTCCCCCGGGCCCTCACCAAGAAGGTGACGACCCTGAAGCCCCAGCTTGCCACCATCTCTGCCCGGAGGGTCCCGCTCCTCTCCGGCTTCGGCAGGATACCTGTGTTCGGTTACTCCGTCGGCACAGATGTCCAGATAGACCTGAAGACGACCCCTATTAAGATCTCCGCTACGGCGGTAGTGAGCACCAAGGAACCCGAAAGGAGGATAGCCCTCAGGGAGGAGCTCCTGGACCTCGAGGCGTTGGACACGGGGAAGTACAAGGGGCTCGTCATCCAGGACCCAACCGATAAACGCAAGGTCAAGGGATTCATATACATCGCTATAGCGTGGGGTAACGACCTTAGGCCAACCTTCGCGGATGCGGTCAGGGCCATATCCAACTTGGCCATGGCTATAAATACCCACACGGGTATCACCGCACACGTGGATCGCCACCTATTCCTCGATTCCCAGGAGCTGTTCCGCACACCCTTCGTGTACATAACCACCGACAGGGCCTTCGAACTCACCGAGAGGGAGAGCAAGAACTTAGGGGAGTACATGCGGCGTGGAGGTTTCGTCTTCGCCGACAACGCCGTGCCCACCTTGGAGTACGGTCCGGCCGAGGCGTCGCTTCGTCAGATGTTCAGGGACGCGCTCGGCCCCCAGGCCAGGTTCCGTCCCATCCCGAACACACATCTCATATATCACTGCTTCTACGACTTCGACGGCCCACCTGCTGGGCAGGAGATAGGGACCACGGCCACGGTGGCATACCTGAAGCCGGTGTTCACGCCGACCCCTGTCCATTTCTTGGAAGGCATATTCTTGGGCGACAGGCTCGTAGGAATATATTCCGACAAGGGATACTGCCATATGTGGGCTAAAAACTTCGGCAACGAACCGCAGCTACGCTTCGGGATAAACGTGGTAATATTCGCCCTAACTCAAAAGGGTTCCATAGCACAACAGCAGATAGACTTCTTCAGCCAGATCGGTCAATAGGGGGAGAGGCTATGTGCTATATCGTGGGCATCTTGTTACTGTTCGTCGGGTGCGTCCCCCAGAAGGTGCGGAGGATCTTCGTCCCTCCGAGGATAACCTACAGGTCCTACCTGACCCCGGTCGTGGAGGAGGGTTCCGACAGGTATACCGTGGACGAGGACGGGACTGTTATATACCTTATGGAGGGGTTGAGGATAAAGGTTAAGTACATGACCGACGAGGAGCTGAACGCAATGTTTCCGGAGGACTCCAAGCGGGGCCGCTTCTCCACGAACCCATACACCTACGGAAATTGGGTAGACCCGGTGTTAGGATACACCCCCAACAGGTTCACGGTCTTCCGGGTTACCGTCGTGAACGAGACTT
>DTYS01000043.1 GCA_012961755.1 Candidatus Latescibacterota bacterium | reverse complement strand
TGTAGGGTCCTCCCCCAAAACGTCGTCCCCCACCTCGGCCTTGTACATGGCCTCCCTCATCCTCTCGGTGGGATGCGTCACGGTGTCGCTTCGCAGGTCTACGATCCCGTTTATGCTCATATCACCATATCCTCCCCGGCCCTCCCGGACCCGGCTTTGTGAAGAGGGTGTCCTCCCTCGGCTCCACCTGTCCGTAGTAGAGGTCGTCCAAGCGAAGCTCCGGTGCGAACAAGGAGTACGCGTAGCCCAAGAGGACCCCGCCTATCAAGGTTACCGTCAGGTATAGCGCCAACATCCTCCCCCTCGCCACGGCCTGAAGGCTCAGGATCGTGGCAGGCTTCGTGGCCGGCCCCGTTAGGAAGAAGGCCAAGGCCGCCCCTTGCCCCATCCCCATGCTCACGAGGGCAGCTATGACGGGCACCGTCCCCCCACCGCAGGAATAGAGGGGGATTCCCAACATCCCCCCCATTATGGCTGCCCTGAACCCCCTCCCTCCGAAGAGCAGGGTTATCCACCTCGGCGGGACGAGGGCCTGGACCGAGGCGGCTATCAGGATCGAAAGCACGAAATATCTTCCGACGTAGGAGAGCGACCTTCCGAACTCCCTGAGGAACCCCGAGGCCCTCCCATCCACCTCCCCCACCTTGACGTACCTGTCGAACTCCACCCCCTTCCTCGAGAGGACCTCCGCTATCCCGCCGGCGGCCATACCCAATATGAAGGCGGAAGCTACCCTGGCCAGGGCCATCTCAGGCCCCATAACTCCCCAAGTTATCACGAAGAGGGAGGGGTTCATAAGGGGGGAGGCGACCAGGAACGCCAGGAGCGGAGGTGCTGGAACGCCCATCAGCATGAGGCTTCCCACCAACGGTATCGCGGCGTACGTGCTGAGGGGGGAGGCCAGTCCCACGAGCGTGGCCCCTAAAAGTGACCAGCCCTTCTTCGCCCTCAGGAGCTCCCTGAGCTTCTCCCTGGGTAGGAAGCGGGAGGCCAGGGCCGCGACCAAGGCCCCGAAGACAGCATAGTACCAAAGTCCGGAGAGGAGGGACCAAAATATGGAGATTATCCTGTAGGTGTGGGTCCCGTAGAGGGCTTCCCGCAGGTAATCGTATACGAGCCAGAGTCTATGGAGTATCGTGTACCACAGCTCCATTACCTGACCAACACCATCCTCCCCGTCTGGGAGAACCTCCCGGCCCTGAAGTTGCAGAGGTACATCCCGCTCGCGACTGGGACGCCCTTATCATCCCTCCCGTCCCACGTGTAGGTGTGTTCCCCCGGGGGGAGCACCGTGCTCACCAAGGACCTCACCTTCCTTCCGAGCACATCACGGACCTCCAAGGTCACCTCCTCCCTCCTCGGGACCCTCACCCTTATGGTAGTGGACGAGTTGAAGGGATTGGGGAAGTTGCCCACGAGCTCCGGCCTTTCGGGGAGGGGCCCCGCCTCTTCCTCCACCGCCGGGACCTCTCCTGGCAGGTAGTCCCTTATGTCGAAGAGCATGGTCCCTCGCTCGCTATCCTCATCGACTATGGAAGCGCAGAAGCCCGCTCCGCCGTAAGTGTTCGCCACCTTGACCAGGAGGGTGTTGACCCCCTCCCTCAGATGCACCGGAACCCTGTACTGTCCCACCCTGTAAGCCGTGGGGAAGTCCTTGCGGAAGACCTCCTCCCCGTTGAGCCATACCTTCCCCATATCGTCCATGTCCACCCAGAGGTACCCGTCCTGTTCCCTCCTGGACTCTATGAGGACGAAGGCGTAGTGTGTGGTGTTACCTAAGTCCTTCTTGACCTCTATATCGGGGAACTCCTTCCCCGAAGGCTCCTGGTGCACATAGTATGTTAAATCGACGTACGCCTCAGGATACGTGGGAGGATGGACCCACACCCTCCACGTCCCCCCCTCCCCCGCGGGGTCCCCGGCCCTGGGCACGACCGTGGCCTCACCTCCGAGGTAGTCGTGGTCGAGGTCCGTGCCCTCGAAGGGTCCCGCCACGAGCCACCTCTGAAATCCTAATCCTCTGAATCCGCTGTGGCGGCGGAACTTGTGTTGTACATCCCTCCAGGAATGCCCGACGGTCCGTATTCTATCTAAGTCAAATGTTCCGAAACCCTTGTACGCTGCAAGGTAAAGGTGGTCCACGTCCTTGGGGTTTATTCCCATAGAGGCCAAGGCTACCGCGTCGGCCGCCACAGGGTCGGAACTGGCTATCACCACGTTCCTGTGAAGGTTCCACCTGGTGCCCGGCCAGGAGCCCTCATCGGCCCAGAACCCTTCGATTATGGAGTAGACCGCTGGGTTGTAGGAGAAGAGGTCCACGAACCCCCTCTCGTACTGGTGGCTGTCCATCTGGGTCTTGGAGGTACCGTCCCCGTACGGCCTCGATGCCAGGGTCCCTACGTAGTTCTTCATGGCCAGGGTGGCTCCGCCGTAGTTGGTCTTCATGACGGCTACGGAGATCATCTTGTCCGCGTCCAGGACCGTCACGGGCACATAGTACCCCTCCCTCGGGGTCCCAGTGAAGGGCACGGGGACCCCCCATCCGAACCTCCTGCTGTCCCTCCACTGTGGGCTGACCCTCTGGAGGGGTCCTCCCGGCACGGGCTCGAACCTGTAAGGCTCGTCGTTGAGGTCCGTGGTGTCGACTATCGTCCTCCCGTACTTCTCGTTCAGTTCCTTGGCTATCTGGATGGGGGAGAGGTTCCCGAACTCCCTCCAATGGACCTCCCACCCGTCCGTATCGTAGGAGTTCCCGTACCCGGCCCCCAGGTGCCTCCGTTTCTTCCTTGACCATTCGGCAGGGCCTTCCACTATATCTATCTTCTTGGGACCCACGTTCTCTACGAGATACTCCAGCACAGCCTTCACCACCCTGAGGTCGGTGCAGTCCCCCCAGTGCTCCACGCCGTCCCTCCAGAACCCCGTCCTCTTCCTCCCATCCTCGTCCACTATGGGGGCCGTGACCATGTTTATCTTCACCGCCACCCAATCGTCGGGCTCTATAACCTTCCTTATGTTCCTATCGGAGGTGTCCAGATCCAGGGCCCTCCAGACAACATCCCTCACCTGCTCGTAGGTCAGAGGATACGCATCTACGGGCACGGGAGGGTCCAGGTCCTCGGTGGTCGCTATAGCCACGACCGGCGGCCCTTCGGGGGCTGCCTGGGAGGGCGGGATGTAATCCCATCCCCTCCTATCGGTGGTGACCATGTCCAAGGTTAAGAGGCCAACTACCGCTCCCAGCACGGACCAGAACTTAATACGTCCCATCTTCCCTCCTTTTCGGGGTCGGTCCGACTGTAATGTATCCCGGAAATCTATAAAAGTCAAGAAAAATTTAAAAAGATTTTAAAAGATCGCTCGAAAGGGAACAGGGCCCCAGCTTCACTTGGCCAGAGCTTCCGCGAAGGCGTTCACGAACCCTTCGGCGTCGTCCGACCCCACGGCCGTCACCAGCTTGTCGTCCACGCAGACAGGCTCACCGATGTACTTGGCTCCGAGGGCCTCTACCATCCTTATTATGTTCCTGCTTCCGGTGGTCCTCTTGTTCTTCAGAACCTCGGCGTATGCGAATATGCCGACGGCGGTGGAGAGGGCCCCCATCGGCTTGTACTTAGCGTCCTTTGCGAGCTTGAGGACCTTCTCGTCGTCGTAAAAGTACTTCTTCGCCCCCTCCCCACCTATGAAGACTAGGCCGTCGTAATCGTAATACTTTACATCGGACACCGCGACGTCCGCCTTTGCTATAAGCCCCTTCTCCCCCCTTATCTGACCGGGGTAGAGGGATGCCACGGTTACCTTTGCTCCCTGGGCTTCCAACAGCCTCCTCACCCTCTCGTACTCCTTGTCCTGAAATTCCGGCGGCACCACCATTAGCACCTTCTTCCCCGCTATGGCCATATCTACCTCCTTGTTAAGCTGACCATTGCGAGAAAGTCTTCGCCGTTCCTCCACCTTCTGAACTCCTCCTCGAAAGGAGGGAACGCCACCCCCCTCTCCGATATGAAGGCCGTGACGAGCTCCGCGGGGGTGACGTCGAAAGCGGGGTTGTATGCGTCCACCCCCTCGGGGGCGGTCCTCCTCCCGAAGCCCTCCGTGACCTCCTCGGGCCTCCTCTCCTCTATGGGTATCTCGGTCCCGTCGGATATGGAGAAGTCCCAAGTGGAAAGCGGTGCTGCAACGTAGAACGGGACCCCATGGTGCTTGGCTAACACTGCGAGGCTGTAGGTCCCTATCTTGTTCGCGAAGTCGCCGTTCGAAGCTATCCTGTCGGCCCCGACCACTACAGCATCCACCCATCCCCTGCCCATGACCCAGCCGGCCATGCCGTCGCATATGAGGGTCACATCTATCCCTGCCTGCCGAAGTTCCCAGGCCGTGAGCCTCGCACCCTGGAGCAGGGGTCTGGTCTCGTCCACGAAGGCCCTGACCTCCTTCCCCCTCTCCTTAGCAACGTAGAGCACGGCCAAAGCGGTCCCTATCCCCCCGGTGGCCAAGGCACCCGCGTTGCAGTGGGTGAGCACGGAGGCCTCCTCAGGAAGCAAACCCGCTCCGTTCTCCCCTATGGCCCTGCACCTTCGCCTGTCCTCCGCATGTATCTCCTCAGCCTCCTTAAGCAGGACCTCCTTTATAGTCTCGGCCCCTTCCCCTCTATGCTCCTCGGCGACCCTCTTCATCCTCTCCAACGCCCAGAAGAGGTTGACCGCGGTGGGCCTCGTGGACCTTATCCTCTTCGATGCGCGCTCAAGTTCATCCCAGAGCTTCCCTTCGTCCCCCGCTCCCCACACCCCCAGGACCATGCCGTACGCCGCGGCTATGCCTATAAGCGGTGCTCCCCTTATCCTCAGCGAGGATAAGGCTTCCGCTAAGCACTCAACGTCCTCGCACGTCCTGTAGACGAGGTCAGTAGGAAGCTCGGTCTGGTCGAGGATTATAACCTTCCCGTCCTCCCACCTTATGGGCTCGACCATATATCTCTCCGAAGGTGATCGTTGATAAAGATAATACTTTAAAGGCCTCGTGGCAAGAGCAGATTCACACCAGCTGGCCGTCCTCCCGCAGTACCTCTCTGAGCCGGGATACGTCCACGTAACCAGGTCGCGTCCCTTCAGCAACGGCCAGGGCCGCCGCGGTGCCCGCTGCCTGGCCCACGGCCATGCAGGTTCCCATGACCCTTGCCCCCGCCATGCCCTCGTGAGTTGCGGATATGCATCGACCCGAGGCAAGGAGGTTAGGTACGGCCACGGATAGGAGGCACCTATAGGGCACTTCGTACCAGTCCCCCCTCGGCGGGAAAAGTTCCTCCCTCGAAAGCATCCTCTCATGCTGGAAGACCCAGTAGGGGCATTTATTCTCCTCCGGGCATTCGGCCGTACACAAGTGGACCGGATATGTCTTCCCCAAGGGACAGTGTATATCTATCCACCACGAGCCCCTCGCTATCGCGTCCTCGAACTTGGCCCCCTTGCGTATGTCGTCCCCAGTCAGGGCGTAGGGCCCAACCACTTGACGGCTCTCACGGGGTCCTACCTGAAAGGAGGTCTGCTGAACGTAGCAGTCCTCGAAGCCCGGAACTCCCGCCCTTAGGTAGCGAACGAGCTTCCAGACCTCCCTTCGGACCTCCATCTCGGCCCTCGTCAAATCCCGTACCGATGTGGGGTCACCGCCCGCCCTGGTCATGTTGGCCGACGTGTGGTCCGTATGGTAGGCGTTTCGGTTGAGGAAGCCCTCGTTGTAGAAGCGGAACCCTCCCTCCTCAAGCTTGTCCCTGATGAGCTTATGTAACTCCTTGACCCGCTTCGTATCATAGCACCCAAACCCGGCCAGGTGGAAGAAGGAGCCCATAGCCTGGTTCCGGGAATCGAACGCCCGGCCGTGGGTCGTGGGCGCTCCGGACCTGTATGCCACATCAGCGTCCCCGGTCGCGTCCACGAAGACCTTGCCCACGACTGCCTGCCGGCCCGACTTATTCTCCACCACCACAGCCGCTATGGAATCCCCTTCCTTGACCACATCCACGACCAACGTATGCAGCAGAACTTCTACGCCGGCCTCCCGGCACATCTCATCTATAACCACCTTCAGGGCCTCGGCATCGAAGCGGATCCCCCATTCCCTAAGGCTCTCCTCCCACGAGGGGGCGCAGCCGAGCGCGTGCATACGCTCGGTGACTTCCTTCAGTATCCCTTCAACTATCGGAGTATCGCTCTCGTAGGCGGTATGGCCCAAGATGGGCGCCACCAACCCCGCAGTGGCGAGTCCCCCCATGAAGCCGTAGCGCTCTATGAGTATCGTGTTGGCTCCATGTCGGGCTGCTGCTACGGCCGCCGGGAACCCTCCTGGACCCCCACCGCATACCACTACATCGGCCTCGGCCAGGACGGGTACCTCACGGGAAGGTTCAGTTATGGTGCGCATGTCCCACCTCCTTCAAAACCTTACATCTGCCTTCCCAGTACTCGCAAGTCTCCAAGGTCCTCCGGCGGGCTTCCCCGGTATAGAAGGAGGGGTCCCGTAAGACCTTCCTCTTCTCCTCGGAAATTCCTTCAAAGAACGGCCTTATCTCTTCATCTTCCCGGACAACTTCCGGAAGGGGCCTGCCCGACCTCCTCGCTTCCGCCACTAGTTTCTTGACACGGTCGTATGCATCGGGGTACCCATCGAGCGCAAGGAGTATATATAGGGGCTCCGCAACTATGAAGCCCTTGCTCATCTCCAAGTTCTCCCTCACCCTCTCCCTATCCACCTCGATATTCTGAAGGGTCCTCGTAGTGCGATGTACAGCGTAGTCCAAAGCCGTGAAGATCTCCGTCACGAACCTTCCGGAGGCGGAATTCGTCAGGTCCCTCTGGTGTTCTGATATCTGGTCCATGAGGACCGTCACGATCCTCGGCATGAACGCCTTCCACATGCTCTTAACGTTCTCGAAGTCCTTTGGGTTTACCTTGTGGGGCATCGTGGAGGAGCCGACCCTCTCCTCCCCCCTCCTGTCCCTCACCTCCGCTATCTCGGTCCTCATGAGGTGTCTCATGTCGTCAGCAAGGTTGGCGAGGACGGAGAAGCAGGATACAGCGGAATATACGAGGTCCGTGAGGTACTCGGGCTCCACTATCTGGGAGGATACTCCTGAGGGCTTCAGGCCGAGCCTACCGAGGAGGCTCCTCTCGAACTCGGAAGGGTCGACCCCGTCCAGAAGTGAGAGGGCGTTGTACGCCCCGACCGCCCCCGAGAACTTCCCCCTGAGGTTGCGCCTGGCCTCCTCCATCCTCTCTATCCTGCCCCCGAGCCTGTCGATATAGAGTGCGAGGGCAAAGCCGAAGGTTATGGGCTCCGCGTGCTGTCCGTGGGTCCTGCCTATCTGGGGGACGTCGGCCGTCTCCTTAGCCATCCCTATGAGAAGCTCCTCCAAGCCTATCAGGTCCGGAATAAGCACATCTCCGGTAAGCTCCTTGAACCTCAAAGCCGTGGCTGTGTCCATTATATCGCAGGATGTCGCGAAGAGGTGGACGTAGGGCCTGGACTCCGGGCTTATCCTCCTCCTTATGCAGTTGACTAAGGCACGGATGTTGTGCTGGATTCTCCTCTCCTCCTCGTAAACCTCCTGGGGGGTTATCTCGGAGCAGGCTATTTCGACCTCCTCTGCGGCCTTTTCCGGGCAGATCCCCCTGCTCGCAAGTTCCCTCACGAGGGCGGCCTCGACCTTGAGCATATACCTTATATTTGCCCCCTCGGAGACGTAAGGACGCAATCTCTCGAAGAATTCCCTATCGTCCCCGTAGTACCTGTAATCCAGCGGGCTCACCGTATCGTAGAGTTCCATGTTCCCCCCTCTCCCTGAAGGACCCTCAGCGTGTGAAGGCCGGTCCAGCTCCACCGGAGGGACCGGCCTGTAATTCCACTAAATCTAAGGGGCATCCGCACGCTCTAAAGATACACCATCTCCTTCCCCTGCGCAACCATCTTTTTACACGGGAGCTCTTCAGAAAAGACTCTCCGAAGGTGGGCAAAAAGCTTGACATTTTCAGAAGCTTCTATTATTTTTATCTTCCAGGGGAAGATCGATGGGGCCTCGGGGTAGTTGCAGTCCAGGCCTCGACCTATAGTGGAGGCTCCCAAACAAAGGAGGTGTGCCTTGAGAAGTAAGCTATGTATATGGGGTTTGGCCATTGCAGTGGTCCTGGGAGGGGCCGCAGGATGCGCAAGGCATCCCTCCCAAGAGGAGTTGAACCGCTTGGAGGAGGCCAGAAAGGCGGCGGCCCTGGCCGAGAAGGAGCTCGAGGACAAGAAGAAGGAGAAGGCTTCCCTGGAGGCGAAGGTCTCCAAGAAGAAGGAAGAGCTGAGGAAACTTGAAGCGAAGAGGGACGCTGTAAAGGCGAAACTGGGGGGTAAGTAACCGAGGAGGCGAAATGCGTTGGGGATACATCTGGGTGACCGTCCTCCTCTTGGGGTCCTCCGCTCCGCTCCAGGCGGCCCAAAGGAAGATGACCTACGAGGAATACAGGGCGGAGCTGGAACGGGCCCTCAAGAGGGAGAGCGAGGCCAAGGCAGCTATAGCTAAGCTTGAAAAGGAGATAAAGGCGCTTAAGGAGGAGCTCAGAAGTCTGGATAGGCGTATAGCCGCCGTGAAGAAGGAAATTTACTCCCTTATAGGCACAGACGAGCAGGGAGTGAGGGCCTTCCAGGCCCAGGTAAAGGAGATAGAGAAGGAGGTGGACGCCCTGAAGGGCCTCTCCCCCGACGATTTGTTCTGGAAGAAAAAGGAGCTTAAGGAGATAAAGAAGCGAATCGAAGAGCTCAGAGGGAGCAAGATAGCAGCTCTCCCCGAAATAGACGAAAGGTTGACCGCCTTAGAGGGGGCCCTGGCGCAGATATGGGCCAAGGTGCCGGAGCTCCCCTCTCCTGGGCATTATACCGTGCTCAAGGGGGACTGCCTCTGGAACATAGCGAAGAAAGAGGAGGTCTACGGCGATCCTTACATGTGGCCGAGGATATACCTGGCTAACGACCAGATAACGGACCCGGACCTCATCTACCCGGGTTGGGAGCTGATAATCCCGAGGGGGGTGAAGGAAAACCAGCACCTCGTGGTCTTCGGGGAGTGGCTGTCCAAGATAGCCGGGTACGAGGAAATCTACGGCGATCCGTCCAAGTGGCCCAAGATATACGAAGCTAACAGGGACCAGATACTGGACCCCAACCTCATCTACCCTGCGCAGGTATTGGAGATACCAAGGGATTAGATGGACGAGGAAGCGAAGATTCCGAAGCTCTTGGCCCCTTTCAGGGTCAAGGGCTTCTCTTATGTTTCGATCCGGACGAGCTTTATGTATGGAGGATAAGGTCCAGAAGCGTATATCGGTGGCCGGCGTCGATCCCCTCCTGCTATACGGGAAGAGGGACGCACATCTAATGGCCATAGAGCAGAAGTTCTCCGTTAAGGTGGTGGCGAGGGGGGAGGAGGTCATGTTGGAGGGAGAGCCGGGCAGCGTGGAGCAGGCCGCCGGCCTCCTAGAGAAGCTGAAGGGCCTGATAGAGAGGGGAACGAGGCTGGACGAGGCGGACATAGGGTTCGCCCTGGACTTCCTTTCGGAGGAGGGGAAGCTCCCCCCGCCCGAGATCGTGCTCTCCACCCGGAGGGGGTCCATCCGCCCGCGTTCTGTGGGCCAGTACCTCTACATCCAGGCCATCCGCTCGTACGACGTGGTGTTCGGGATAGGACCGGCGGGCACGGGTAAGACCTACCTGGCCGTCGCTATGGCGGTGGCAGCCCTGAAGGAGAGGAAGGTCTCCAAGATAGTGCTCAGCAGGCCGGCGGTGGAGGCCGGCGAGAGCCTGGGGTTCCTGCCCGGTGACCTTCTGGAGAAGGTGGACCCGTACCTCAGGCCCCTGTACGACGCCCTGGAGGACATGCTCCCTCCCGACAAGCTCAAGGCCCTGTTGGAGAGCCGCACCGTAGAGGTCATCCCCTTGGCGTACATGAGGGGAAGGACCCTCAACAGCGCGTTCGCAATACTGGACGAGGCCCAGAACACCCTGCCCGTCCAGATGAAGATGTTCCTCACAAGGCTCGGGATAGGTTCCAAGGCCGTGATCACCGGAGACATAACCCAGATAGACCTCCCCGACCCCGGAGCCTCGGGCCTCGTCCAGATACAGAAGATATTGGGGGGGGTCGAGGGGGTGAAGTTCGTGTACCTCTCGGACCAGGACGTTGTACGTCACAAGCTGGTGAGGGATATAATAAAGGCCTACGACAGGTTCAAGGGGAAGGCCACCGGATGACTGCCTAAAGCTCGGAGAAGTCCAGGAGATGGCGCGGCCACGCCATCGACAGGGGCTCTCTTCCGCATCGCTCTGAGGAAGCCTATGAACCCGGGAAGAGTAAAAAGACCTTCTCCCAAGCTCGGGAAGGTCGGAGGAAGATGGCTCAGGGCTGGGATCTGGGTGGGGAGCGTGGCACTGCTCACGGTCCTCTCCCCCCTCCCCAAATCCCACGAGTTCTCCGACCTGAAGCCGGGCATGGTGAGCGACAGGGAAATATTGGCCCCGTTCACGTTCTTCGTGAGGAAATCTAAGGAGGAATTGAAGGGGGACAGGGAGAAGGCCCGCTTGGCCGTCCCTCCCCTCCTCAGGTATCATCGGGATGTCGGAGGGAAGGAGCTTAAACGCTTGGAAGATTTCTGGAAGCTGGCCGCGCGAGCGAGGAGGGATTCCGCGACCTTCCTTTCGCTTAGGGACTATCCTCTCCAGGAGGAGACCCTCAGGGAACTCGTCCGGACTAGTCGAAGGCCCAGGACGTGGAGGAGGTTTGTGAGGGCCTGCACGGAGGTACTCAAGGACTTCTACGGAAGGGGCTTTTTGGAAGATAAGTCCAAGGTCCCACCCTGTTCCACCGGAAAGGTCATGATAGCCTACGAGGGGGGGGAAAGGGAGGTGCCCCTGGAGGACATATGGGACCTCAAGGGACTGAGGGAGAGGCTCCTCTCCCAGTTACGGGCTAGGCTCCTGTCCGAGGACCTCGCCCTCTTGGGATATGAGGTCCTGACCGCTTTCCTTTCCCCTAACCTATCCCTGGACGAGGTCGAGACCAGGCGTCGCAGGGAGGAGGCGGCCGGCAAGGTGGGTATATATAAGAGGTTGATACCGAAGGGATATCGTATAATAGGCAAACATGAGCTCGTGACCGAGGAGCACATAGAGATACTGAGGTCCCTGGCACAGGAGAAGATGAAAAGGAGCATGGAACGGGGTGCCTGGCCGAGGGCGCGCACCATGGCAAGTTGGGCCGTCCTGAATTCCGCCTTCTACTTCCTCGTTATGGGTCATCTCCTCCTATTCAGGAGGAACATCTTCGGGAGGAACGGGAACATCCTCCTTCTCTCTATACTGTTCCTCATCCCTGCGGGTACGGCCTCGTACCTGAGGACCATGCCCGAGCTCTTCTTCCTACTCCTTCCCCTACCCCTTTCCTCGATGTTGGCTACAGTGCTCTTCGATGTAGGGGTGGGGTTCGTGATGACGGTGTCGGGGGCGCTCCTGTCCGGGCAGTTCTTAGGAAACCTCGGGATGACCGTGCTTTCGGTCTCAGCCGGGACGGCCGCCGTCGCCTCCGTGCGCCAGGTCCGCCACAGGAAGCAGTTCTACGGGGCCCTCGGCGTCCTCCCGTCGGTCTACGTTATAGGTGTACCGGTACTTTCCTCAGTACATCTTCTGGAGATGGGTCCCCTCGGCAAGGCTATGACTTTGGGAGCACTGAGCGGCATCTCCTTCCCCGTGCTCACCATAGGTCTACTGCCCATATTCGAAACCCTGTTCGGCATAACCACGAACATAACCCTAGTGGAGCTTTCCGACCTTAACCATCCCCTCCTGAGGGAGCTCGCCGTCAGGGCGCCGGGGACTTATAACCATACTATAATCGTGAGCATACTGGCCGAGGCCGCCGCTGAGGCCGTGGGCGCGAACTCCCTCCTCGCGAGGGTCGGGGCGTACTACCACGACATAGGCAAGATGAGGAAGCCCGAGTACTTCATAGAGAACCAGATGGGGACCTCCAACCCCCACGACAGGCTCAGCCCGACCATGAGCGCCCTGATCCTCGCAGCACATGTGAAGGACGGCCTAGAGCTCGCCAGGGAGCACGGTCTTCCCAAGGCCGTACAGAACTTTATCCCCCAACATCACGGGACCTCCATCATGGAGTACTTCTACGACAAGGCCAGGAAGCAGATGGGGGACGTCTCCGAGGCAAGCTTCAGGTATCCCGGCCCGATACCCCAGAACAAGGAGGCGGCTATCGTCATGTTGTCGGACTCCGTCGAGTCCGCCGTGCGCTCCCTCAAGGAGAGGACGCCTGCCAGGGTCAGGGGGATGATAAGGGAGGTCATGAGGAAGAAGCTCGAAGACGGCCAGTTGGACGGAAGCGACCTCACCCTCAGGGACCTTAGGAGGATAGAGGAGAGCTTCCTCCCGGTCCTTATGGGGGTGTTCCATCCCCGGGTAGCCTATCCCGAAAGGAGGGAGGTTGCTGGAGTTCGCGCAGGGAACGGAGGGACCGAAGGTTGAGCTGGAGGGACTGTGGGAGGTCGGGGAGAGGATAGTCGAGAGGTACGGTCTAGGTGACGTGACGGTAATCTTCGTGGACGATGCCCGCATCGTAGAACTCAACAGGAAGTTCTTGGGCAGGGACTTTCCCACCGATGTCCTCGCCTTCGACCTCAGGGACCCTTCCCCCGAGGGTCCCTCGGGGGAGGTAT
This sequence comes from Candidatus Latescibacterota bacterium, assembly GCA_012961755.1. Taxonomy (GTDB): domain Bacteria; phylum Latescibacterota; class 4484-107; order B68-G9; family B68-G9; genus B68-G9. The sequence goes on along the minus strand of DTYS01000043.1, from coordinate 27,513 downwards.
ACGTCTCCCTGGAAAGGGCCGAGGAACAGGCCCGGGAGTTCGGGGTCCCCTACGAGGAGGAGGTCGCAAGGCTCGTGTTCCACGGGCTCCTACACCTTGCAGGATTTGAGGATGTGACCCCAGAGGGTAGGGAGAGGATGGAAGCGGAGGTCGAAAGGTACCTGAGCGTATGGAGGAAGCATGCCCTGGAGGATTGAGGTCAGGTACAGGCATGGGGTGTACGACGCGGAGGCCCACTCCAAGGCCGGGGAGATGAGGGAGGTCGGGGTGAAGGTGGAACGCCTGGAGATTATATGGGTCTACCGCATGGACGGGAGTATGGGGCTCGAGGATGCCGATAGGATAGCCCGGGAGTTGCTTGCCGACTCGGTGACCCAGGAGTACAGGTTAGGAAGGGACGCACCGGAGCTGTGGGAGACGCCCGAGGGGGCCCTGAGCGTTGAGGTCGCCTACAACCCCGGGGTCACGGACCCTGCTGAGGAGAGTATAAAGAAGGCTATAGGGGATATGGGGATACATGTAGAAGCCGTACGCACGGCTAAGAGGTACATACTTTGGGGCATATCCGAAGAAGATGTGGACCTCCTCGCAGATGGGGTCCTGGCCAACCCCCTGATCCAGCACTTGGTCGTTGGAGGTGAGGCCCTCCGTCCTCCCGAGGAACCGTGGAAGTTCGAGAGGGCCGAGGTACCTATAAGGGAGGCATCTGACGAGGAACTTATGAAGATAAGCAAGGAGAGGCTCCTCTCCCTGAGCCTGGAGGAGATGAGGGTCATCCAGGAACACTTCAGGAGGAAGGGTAGGGAGCCCACGGACGTCGAACTTGAAACCTTAGCGCAGACGTGGTCGGAACACTGCGTGCACAAGACCTTCAAGGGCAGGATAATATACGAGGGAAGGAAGATAGATGACCTCCTAAGGAACACTATAATGAAGGCCACAGAGGAACTTTCTAAGCCCTGGTGCCTTTCGGTCTTCGTGGACAACGCTGGCGTCATCGCCTTCGACGAGGAATGGGCCGTATGCTTTAAGGTCGAGACCCACAACCACCCCTCCGCCTTGGAACCTTACGGCGGGGCAGGGACGGGGATAGGAGGGGTCATAAGGGACGTACTAGGCACGGGACTCGGGGCCAAGCCCATCCTCAACACTGACGTTTTCTGCTTCGGCCCTTTGGACCTACCGAGGGAGAAACTTCCCAAGGGCACGCTCCACCCCAGACAGATCTTCCGGGGGGTGGTGGCGGGGGTCAGGGACTACGGGAACAGGATGGGGATCCCGACGGTGAACGGGGCAGTGTGCTTCGACGAGGGGTTCACTTTCAACCCCCTCGTGTACTGCGGAACGGTGGGGATCATGCCGAGGGATAAGGTAAAGAAGGCCGTGAGGCCCGGGGACCTCATAGTGCTCGTGGGAGGCAGGACGGGGAGGGACGGGATCCACGGGGCGACGTTCTCCTCCGATGCCCTCTCGGAGGGGATACCTGGAGGGGTGGTCCAGATAGGGAACCCCATAACGGAGAAGAAACTTACCGACGTGCTCCTCAAGGCACGGGACAGGGGGCTCTACAGGGCGATAACCGACTGCGGTGGAGGGGGGCTCTCCTCGGCCGCCGGGGAGATGGGGAAGGAAGTCGGGATACTGGTGGACCTGGACAGGGTTCCGCTGAAGTACGAGGGGCTGTCGTACACGGAGATATGGATATCCGAGGCCCAGGAGAGGATGCTGCTGGCCGTACCTCCAGAAAATTTGGACGAGCTCCTGGAGCTCTTCTCGAGGGAGGACGTAGAAGCTACGGTCATAGGAAAGTTCACAGGGGACGGCAGGCTCAGGCTGCGGTACAGGGGTGAGCCCGTGGCAGATCTGGACATGAACTTCCTACACGGGGGCCTTCCGCTTCCAGAAAGGAAGGCCGAATGGACCCCCCCTACTTATCCCGAGCCGGACTTCCCCCCTCAGAAGGACCTCACCGACGCCCTCATCGGGGTCCTCTCCCGACCGAACGTGTGCAGTAAAGAGTGGATAATAAGGCAGTACGACCATGAGGTCCAGGGCGGGAGCGTGCTGAAGCCCCTGGTCGGAGCCGAAAACGACGGACCCGGAGACGCCGCTGTCGTGCGGCCCATCCCGTCGTCCAAGAAAGGGATAGCCGTCGCCAACGGCATATGTCCCAAGTTCGGGGTGATAGACCCGTACTGGATGGCGGCGTCCGCCGTAGACGAGGCCCTCAGGCAGATCGTAGCGGTGGGAGGGAACCTCGAGCACACGGCCCTCCTGGACAACTTCTGCTGGGGGACGCCTGAGGACCCCCGGCAGCTCGGGGGACTCGTAAGGGCGGCCTTGGCCTGCTACGACTTCGCCAAGTTCTACGGAACTCCCTTCATATCCGGCAAGGACAGCCTCAACAACGACTACCTTCTTGACGGCAGGAGGGTCTCCATCCCTCCTACCCTCCTGATCTCCGCCCTATCCGTAGTGGAGGACGTAGGAAGGGTGGTATCCATGGACCTTAAGAGGCCGGGGGATCTGGTCTACATCGTGGGCACGACCTACAGGGAGCTCGGGGGCTCTGAGTACTGGAGGCTTATGGGCCACCTGGGGAACTCCGTGCCGAAGGTGAGGCCCGAGGGGAGGGAGGTCCTCAGGGCGATCTCCCGCGCGATATCCGAAGGGCTCTTGAGGGCCTGTCACGACCTCTCCGACGGGGGGCTCGGCGTAGCTTCGGCCGAGATGGCCTTCTCCGGAGGACTCGGCCTGAGGCTCGACCTGAGGAACGTGCCGAGGGAGGGCGTGGACAGGGACGATGAAATACTCTTTTCGGAGTCCAACTCGAGGTTTCTCGTAGAGGTGGCCCCGGAGCAGGGAGGGGAGCTCGAAAGGCTGCTTTGGGGCGTCCCCTTCGCCCTTATAGGTGAGGTGACGGACGACGATGAGTTCGTGGTGTTGGGCTTGGAGGGCGAGGAGGTCGTGAGGACTTCGATCCGGACCCTAAAGGAGGCATGGCAGGCCCCTCTCAGGGAGGTGTGAGGGGGTGGTCCTGGACCGGTACATCCTGAGGGAACACCTGAGGCCCTTCTTCCTCTCCCTCTCGGTGCTCCTCCTCGTGCTCATGCTGGACACGATATTGGAGATGATGGACCTCCTGATATCCAAGGGGGTCCCCTTCCTTGTGGTGGGTCAGATAGCCCTCTTCAGCCTGGCCTGGATGTTGGCCTTGGCCGTCCCCATGGCCGTGTTGGTATCCACCCTGATGGCCTTCGGGAGGCTCTCCGCGGACGGGGAGGTCCAGGCCATGTGGGCAGGGGGGGTGAGCCCCTACAGGATGCTGTTCGCCCCCCTCATCGCCTCAGCGATGTTAACTGTGGGGATGGTGAAGTTCGACGACAGGGTGCTGCCCGAGGCCAACCATAGGGTTAAGGTGCTCTTGGCCGCCGTCCACAGGAAGAGGCCGGCCTTGAGCCTCAAGGGGAGTGAGGGAACCTTCGTGGACTTCCCTGGATATAGCTTGCTCTTCCGAAAGGTGGACAGGAAGGGGGAAAGGCTCTACGGGGTCACACTGTACGGTAAGGGGAAGGAGGGGATAACGACGGTGCTCAAGGCCAAGTGGGGCGAGCTTCGCATCTCTCCGGACGGAGAGACCATGACCGTGACGCTCCATCAGGGCGAGGTGCACCGGATGGACCCCAAGGAGCCGGAAAGGTACGTCCGCACCAATTTCTCCAAGTACGTCGTGAGGATATCCGGCCTCAGGATGGGTCTGAGACTTGAGGAGGTGGGGAGGGGAGACAGGGAGATGAGCATAAGGATGCTCAAGGAAAGGATAAAGGAACTTGAGGCGAAGGCAAAGAAGGCCGAATTGAAGATATCGGAGATAGCGCTGAAGCTCGGCATAAGAGCCGAGACCACGGACGAAGTGCTGTCCCACGCACGGGCCCTCTCAGAAGGGAAACTTTCAAGGGGGGCGCTCGGAGGGATGTTCACGCAGTGGGAGGTGCTCAAGTCCTACAGGAGGAGCATAAACAAATACCAGGTCGAACTTCACAAGAAGTACTCTATCCCAGTAGCTTGCATAGTCTTCGTTCTAGTCGGAATGCCCCTTGGGATAAGGGTCAGGAAGGGAGGACTTGGAGTGGGGTTCGGGCTTAGCGTGGGCTTCTTCGTGGTCTACTGGGCGTTCCTTATAGGTGGGGAGGAACTGGCGGACAGGATGCTGGTCTCCCCCTGGGCCATAATGTGGGCACCGGACCTCCTGGTAGGTGCCCTTGGCATATACCTCCTTCTGCGCATGGGAGTTAAGTAGACGCCCCCCCCCGACATAGCAAAAGATCGTACAACCTTCTCTGTCGCTCCATGGCCTCGAGGTAAACCCCGTGTCTTTCAGGGTCCGGCTCGTAAGCCCTTCCAAAGAACTCCGGAGCCTCTGACACGTCCTTGATGGTGCCCGTGGATTCCAACGCCGGGAGGGCCGTGCCCCTGGCGGTAGCCTCGGGGACAGCGGAGAGCACGACGGCCCTCCCTAAGACGTCCGCGACCATCTGCGCCCACGTCGGGGAGGCCATGAGCGCCCCTCCGCTTGCCACGACCTCCTGGGCCTCTGGAAGCGCCTCCCTCAGGAGCTCGTATATTAACCCGAACCTGTACGCCACCGCCTCCATCCCGGCCCTTAAGAGGTCCAAGGGCCCGTGGTGGAAGGAAAGTCCCACCACGGCCATCCTTGCGTCCCCCCTCCATCCCGGGCTCCTCTCCCCAGAAAGGAAGGGGAGCACCGTAAGCTCGTGGGAGTCGGGAGGCATCCTCGAGAGGGCCTCCTCGGGGTCGTCAGGGACCCTCAGGAAGTTCTTCAGCCAGACGTAGAGCCCTCCGCCCTCGGTGAGTGCCCCTCCAAGGAGTCCCCTCCTTCCGTCAACTCTGTAGTCCCAGAGTCCCCGTGGGAGCGTCACGCTTCCCGTGTGCACCGCTCGTACGGCTCCGGTCGTCCCTAAGGTCAGTGCCACCCTCCTGGGGTCCGTACACCCGCTTCCTAAGTTGGCCGCAGCCCCGTCACCTATTGCCGGGAACCAAGGCAGGTCCTTGAGCTCAGGCCACCTACCGGCCCATTCCCTCCTGAGCCCGACGAAGGGATGGTTCACATCCACAAGTTTAGGTAGCTCCTCGGGGCCGACGGGAAGGTAGGAAAGCAGTTCCTCGTCCCAAGAAAGCTCGTGCCTGTTTAAAAGCCCGGACCAGGAGGCCACGGAAAGGCTTTCCCCGGTCCTTCCGAAGAACCTCAGGAGCACGAATGCCCCGAAGGAAAGCCAGAGCCTCACCCTACGGAACTCCTCCCCTAAGGCACCCTCGGCCCAGAGGAACCTCGCGGGGAGGTAGCTCGTATGGAAGGGAACCCCAGTGCGTTCGTAAAACCTCCCCTCTTCCAGGTTCTCCTTGAGCTTCCTCACCTCCCCTCCGTTCCTGACGTCCGCGTAGGTGTATATAGGGGTCAAGGGCAGGCCCTCCCCGTCCACACCTAAGACGTTAGAAACTATGGTGTCCATCCCGACGGCCGCCAACTTCTCGGAGAGCCCTCCTGCCTCAGCCAGAACTTCGTCCACCACATCCACCAGAACCTGTAAGAGCTCCTCCGGATCGAGAACCGCCCCTCCGTCGGGCGTGGTCTTCAGTCTGTACTCCCTCCGGGCAGATAGGTCCCTTACGCTCCTCCCCAGGGAGTCGAAGAATATGGCCCTGAGGGCCGAGCTTCCTACGTCCAAGGCTAAGACGAACGGGGCCTCGGCCTCTCTCCTTTCCACCTCCGGGCTCATCCCTCCTCCCTCAACCTGTAGAGCACCTCTCCCGCCTTCGGGAGCACCAGTATCCCCTCGTCCTCCCTGCCCATGTAGTCCTCGGGCCTGAAGGAGGATGGATCTATGTATCCGAGGTTCACCTTCTCGACCCTTTCCTTGGGTATCCCCGTGGCCAAGTACACCTGGACCCTGGGTCTCTCCACGCCCGTCCTCTCGTCGTACCATCCGAACCCCTTAAGGTGCGTCGAGTGAGCGAGTACACCCCAAGGGTAGCCCTTGAACCTGTCCCACTGCTTGAGGAAGTAATCCCTCACGTGGTACCCTATCTCGTCCAGTATCCTGCCGTGGGTGTACGAGATCTCGGTTATGTGGGGTGCGTATATTATCACCTCCCCTCCGTCCGCGACCGCGGGCTCCACCTTGTACATCCCCTTGGCGGCGGTCCATATGTCGTCGTACATCTCGGGCATAACGGATATTACCTTCCTGAAGGGCTCGTCCACCCAGATTATGTGGACCTGGGCGGAAAGGTCCGCCGCCTCCTCGTACGCCTCCTCGGGCGTGCCAGCGTATAGCCCTGCCAGCCCACCGTCCTTGACCACCATAGCGAGGCAGTACTTGGGCTTGTCCAGGAAGCTTGCTGCCCTATCTATAATCCTCCTTACCGGGGTGTGCTTGACGCCTATTATCTTGAGTATGGTCATCACGGCACCGAGCCAGTGGGAAAAGTTTATCACCTCCCAACCACCTATTCCGGGAAAGAAGTACTTGTTCCCCCCCGAAAAGCCAACGACCTCGTGGGGGAACACTGGACCACATATCACTATCCTATCGTAGTCTAAGACCATTCTGTTGAGCTTGACCTCGACCGGCATCTCCATGAGCCCGTCGGTCATCTCGGCCACATCGGAGGGGGGTATGGTGCCCAGCTGGACGAAGGTGTCGGGTAGGTCCCAGCGGTGGTTGAAGACCCTCACATCCCTGTACCTCCCCTCCCAGTCCTCGGGAGAGACGCCCACGAGCTTGTTTATCGCCTCCTGGGACATAGGTGGATGAGTGCCCAAGGCTACGAGGTAGTCCAGGGCTTCCACCTTTCCGGAAAGGAGCTCATGAAACATTCTGAACATCATAGGGATAGGTGCAGTCCTGGTTCCATCCGGGATGATGAAGAGTACCCTCCTCCCATCTAAGTCCCACTTTGAAAACGCCGCCTCAACTATGGACCTGACCTCCCCTTCCGAAAGCAGCTCCTCCGTGTATCCCTTCCCGGCCATACTCCCTCCCCGCTCAAACCCCGCTGAAGGCGGAGAATCCACCGTCTATGGGCACCACGATCCCGGTGACAAAGGATGCCGAGGGCGAGAGGAGCCACACCACTGCCCCTACAAGGTCCTGGGGACTTCCGAACCTTCCCTGCGGCGTATGATCTATTATGGTCCTGCCTCTGGGGGTGAGCTCACCCTCATCGTCCAGTAGCAGGTACCTGTTCTGCTCGGTCAGAAAGAAGCCCGGAGCTATGGCCACCACCCTGATCTTAGGGGAGTATTCCTGGGCCATGTGGACCGCAAGCCACTGGGTGAAGTTGCTGACGGCAACCTTTGCGGCGGAATACGCGGGTATCCTCGTGAGGGGCCTGAGGGCGTTCATGGACGATACGTTGAGTATGACGCCCTCGCCCCTTTCGGCCATGTGTTCACCGAAGACCTGGCTCGCCAGGAAGGTCCCGGTGAAGTTCAGCCCGAACACCCACCCCACCGCATCCTCAGGTAGCTTGAAGAAGGGAAGCTCCGGGGAGGTGGTGGCCTGCGGCCTGTTGCCTCCAGCACCGTTTATGAGGAAGTCCACCCTCTCGAACCTCTCTAAGGTCCCTTCCCTCGCCTCCTCCAAGCTCCTCCTGTCCGTCACATCACACTTAAGGTGAAGCGCTTCCCCCCCTTCGGCCTCCACGTCCTCCGCTACCTTCCTCGCAGCCTCCTCGGATACGTCCAACACCGCAACCTTGACCCCGAGCCTCCCCAAGGCCCTGGCCATCGCGCCGCACAGCACCCCACCACCTCCGGTCACAGCCGCCACCTTCCCTTCGAGCCCGAAGAGTTCCTCCAAGTACTCCATGTTCCCCCCTATCGCACTATCCGCCCTCCTAAGACCACATGTTCCACCCGACCTAAGGACCCCACGTCCTCCAACGGGTTACCTTCGACAGCCAGGAAGTCCGCAAGCTTTCCCCTCTCGAGCGTCCCGAGCTCGTCGCCGAGCCCGAGCATCTCGGCCGCTGTCCCCGTGACCGACCTCAGGGCCTCTTCCTCGGTGAACCCTGCCCTCACCGCCACCGCGAGGGCCTTGTAGAGCTCATCTATCGGGGTGTCGGGTATACCTGCGTCCGAGCCCAGCACTACCTTCGCCCCGGAGCGGAGGGCCCTGAGCTGAAGGACGAGCGTTCCAGGGACCTCGGTCCCATCCCTCCTACCGGCTATCGTGTGGCAGATGAACGTCCCCCTCCTCTTTATCTCCTCTAAGACATCCTCCCTGAACCCTCCGAGCCATGAGCAGTGTTCCAGGCTGTCAACCCCCGCAAGCACGGCGTTCCTTATGCCCTCGGTCCCATGTACGTGGGCCGAGACCCTGCGCCCTGCCCTATGGACCTCTTCGACCAAAACCGAAAGTTCCTCGGGACCGTACTGAGCCCTCCTCACGTCCGTCCCAGGCGTGAGCCCACCTCCGGTGACGCACACCTTCACCCAGTCCACCCCCCTGCGTATCAGTTTCCCCGCAGCCCTGACGAGCTCGGGGCCGTCCTCCGCGGTCACCCCCATGAACCAGAGGTGTCCGTCGGCCTTGGTCAAGGGAGGGCCCGAGACCAGAAGCCTCGGGCCTGGGGCGTGTCCGCTCCTGACCATATCCCTGAGCCGTATCGTCACGCCCCCCTTGTCCCCACAGTCCCTGAAAGTGGTTATCCCAGCCCTGAGGACCCTCTCAGCGTTATGAGCGGCCCTCAGGAGCAGCTCCCCGTAGTCCTCCTCTAGGAGGACCTCCACTCCGTCCGGGCCACCGGAGAGCACTAAGTGTCCGTGGGACTCTATGAGACCTGGCACGAGGGTGAGGCCACCGAAGTCCACCCTCTCGACCTTCGAGGGGAGCTCGTCCCTCGTGCGGACTTCCTCTATCCTTCCGTCCTTCACTACCAAGGCGGGCTTGGGTACAGGTTCCCCCCAGGTCCCGTCGACCAGAAGTTCCCCTAAGAAGATCTTCTCCATCATACCTCCATACCCACCTCGTACCCCTCGTGGATCGCCTCCAGGGCGCTGCGGGGCTCCCTTGCGTCCCCTACGACCCACAGGGGCACCCTCCCCCCGAGCTCCCTGGCCAGCCCGTCCTCCGGGACGAGGCCGAAGGCCACGGCCACGGTCCCGAACCCGGAGAGCCTCAGCTCCATCCCCTCTGACCTTACGACCACCCCGCCCGGGATGAACCCTAAGACCTCCGTCCCGGGCCTAAGCTCAACCCCCTTCTCCTCCAACCTCCTCAGGAGGAAGTACCTGCAGTGGCCGGTCAGGTCCTCCCCGAGGTTACCCTTCCTGTCCACCACGGTGACTTCAAAGCCTTGCTCCGAGAGGAAGTCAGCGGTCTCAAGCCCCGTAACCTCACCTCCGACCACCATGAGCCTGCCTTCGGGCTCAACCTTCCCCTCCAAGATCTCCACGGCCATGACCGTGTTCTCAACACCTGGAAGGTCGGGGAGGACGTACTTAGCCCCCGTGGCCACTACGACGGCATCCGGCGAAAGCTCGAGCACACTTTCAGAAGTGGCCTCCACACCTAAGCGCAGGTCCACGCCCACGTCCCTCACCTCCCGCTCTAAATACTCTAAGAACTTAAGTATCCTATCCTTACATGGAGGCCTGGCCGCCACCCTGAAGGTCCCCCCAAGGAGTTCCCTCCTCTCGAGGAGCACGACCTCGTGCCCCCTCCGGGCCGCCACGAGGGCCGCCTCCATGCCCCCCGGGCCCCCTCCGACCACCACGACCCTCCTCCTCACCTCCGCACGCCTCAAGGGTCCCTTCCATTCCCTTCCGGTCTCAGGCCTCACGAGGCACCTCATCTCGCCCTCGGGGGCCCCCCTCCTGTCGGAACATCCCCTGTTCCCCAATATGCAGGGCCTGTGGGGGCGTCCCTCGTCGGCCTTCCTGGGCCACTCTGGGTCCGCCAACAGGGCCCTCCCCAGGGCCACGAGGTCGGCACATCCCTCCCTCAGCGCCCCTTCGGCGGCATCGGGGTCGGATATGCTCCCCACGGCTATGACCGGCACCGAGACCACGTCCCTTATCGCCTTAGCGTAGGGAAGCAGATGCCCCTGTGGGAGGTAGTAGGGCGCCGAGGCGTAAATCGTCCCCTCGCTGTGGCCGAAGGAGATATGAAAGGCGTCCGAGCCCGCATCCTCCAAGATCTTGCATATCCTTCGGGCCTCCTCGGAAGTTATCCCCTCCTTTCCTAAACCCTCATCCCCGTCCACCCTGAACCACACGGGAAAGTCCTCCCCCACGAATTCCCTCACCTTCCGGAGGACCTCCACTGCGAACCTGCACCTGCCCTCCGTGCTTCCGCCGTAGCGGTCCTTCCTCCTGTTCGTCCAGGGGGAGAGGAACTGGTTGATGAGGTATCCGTGGGCCCCGTGAAGCTCCACGGCATCGAACCCCGCCTCCTTCGCCCTCAAGGCGGCCCGGGCGAAGTACTCGGTACGGAGGGATATCTCCTCCTCGGAAAGCTCGTGCGGCACCCTGCCGTCCCTCGAGGTTCCGACGGCAGAAGGTGCCACGGCCGGGAGCCCGGTGACCTCGTAGGACGCCGTCATTCCCACGTGGTTCAACTGTAAGGCGATCTTAGCTTCTTCCTCGTGCACGGCCTCGGCGAGCTCCGCGAGACCTGGTATGTACTTGTCGTCGTAAGCACAGAGCATCCTTCCGCTGGACCTTCCCTCCAAGGCCACGGCGGTGTGCTCCACGATTATGAGCCCTGCTCCCCCCCTCGCCCTCTCCCTGTAGTACGCTACCAACCTCTCCGTCACGAACCCCTCCTCGTCGGCGTACCACGTCCCCATAGGGGCCATGACGACCCTGTTACGAAGTTGGAGGCCCTTTATACCGAAAGGGGAGAAGAGTAGGGGATATCCCTTCATTTCCCCGCTATAATTTTTATAACTTCGTCCACGAGCCCCTCGGCGGTCGCTTCGTCCTCGGCCTCCGCTATGACCCTCACCAAAGGCTCGGTGTTGGAGGGCCTCACGTGCACCCAGGCCTTATCCCTCGTGACCCTGACCCCGTCCCTCGTGTCCACCTCCTCCCCTTCGAAGTAGGCCATGACCTTCTCCATAGCCCTCTCCCCGTCCAGTCCCGGGTCCTTGTACCTCGCCTTGAGCATGAAATATTTGGGAAGCTCCGCTACAAGTTCGGAGATGGGCTTCCCGGACTCGGCCATATATTGCAGCACCAGGGCCATGCCCACGAGCGAATCCCTACCGTAGTTCACCTCAGGAAGTATCACCCCACCGTTCCCCTCCCCACCTACGGGAGACCCCAGCCTCAACATCTCGGTCAGCACGTTCACCTCCCCCACGGGCACCCTGTGGAGGGGGACACCGAACTCCTCGGCGATGTCCTCCGCCGTACGGCTCGTGGAAAGGTTGACCACCAAAGGTCCCGGCCTCTTCCCTAAGGTGAACTTCGCCGCTAAGGCCAAGGTGTACTCCCCCCCTACCGCCTTCCCCTCTTCGGACACCAAAGACAGCCTGTCCGCATCTGGATCCAACCCGAACCCCACGTCCGCCCCACTTTCCTTCACGAGGTCCTCTAACTTGTAAAGGTTCTCGGCCACGGGCTCCGGTCCCCTCGGGAACCTCCCGTCGGGGGTGCAGTTGAGCTCTACCACGTCGCACCCCAAGCTCTTCAAGAACCTGACCCCGGCCTCGCTTCCCGCCCCGTCCACGGCGTCAAGGACGACCTTGAACTTCCTCCTTCTTATGGAATCCGGGTCTATGAGCTTAGAGGAGAGGACCTTACCTATGTGAAGGTCTATGGCGTCCTGCCTGTCCGCGACTTCGCCCACATATTCCCACGATGCCCTCGGGTGTCCCTCCCTGTATAGCTTCAATACGGCCTCACCTTCGTTCCTGGTCAGGAACCTTCCCTCCCTGTGCACGAGCTTGAGGCCGTTCCACTGGATAGGGTTGTGGCTTGCGGTTACTATGACCCCTCCGGAGACCTCCTTCTCCCAGCGCACGAAGCAGAGGACCGTCGGGGTCGGGACCACCCCGAGCCTTATTACGCTCGCCCCCACGGAAAGCATCCCGGAGGTGGCCGCCATCTCCAACATCTCCCCTGTACGCCTAGTGTCCCTGCCGAAGGTTATGGGTCCACCGGTCCACGCGCCGAACGCAGCGCCGAACTTCGCCGCCTCCTCTGGAGTGAGGCCACCTCCCACGACCCCCCTTATTCCGGATACGCTAATTAAAAGCTTCACCGTGCATCCTCCTGTGGTCCGGCCATGTCCTTCCGAAGTTCCGGAAGAACCTCCTCAGTTGTGCCCATATGAACTTCCCCTTGTCCTTGAGACAGAGCTGCCTTATGCGAGGTCTCGAGGTGAGGCCGGGCTCCTCCCTTATCATCTCCGCGGCGCTCTTCCCCATAGCGTGGGCGTTCGCCATAAGGTTTCTGAAGGCCTCCAAGTCCACGGGGTCCACGAGTTGGCGCAGTATCTTATCGTCCTCAGGGTACTCCACGGCTCTCCACCTCCTCCGAGAAGATCTCGACTATCCTCACCACATCCCTCGGTCGGTCGACCAGGAAGTCCGGGTTGAGCCTTTTAAGCTCCGATTCGGGGAAGTATCCCCATGTGACGCCGCAGGTCAAGGCCCCCAACGACTTCCCTGCTGAGATGTCGTTGTCGGTATCCCCGACCACCAAGGTCTCCAGAGGTCCTCCCCCCAGGCGGGTCAGGACGAGCTCTAACATCTCCGGGTCCGGCTTTATCCTCGAAACATCCTCCGGCCCTACTACCAGGTCCACGAACTGACCCAGTTCCAACGTATCTAATATCTTCTCGGCCATATACCTCGGCTTGTTGGTAGCCACAGCTATCCGGCATAGGGACCTAAGCTTCTCCAACATCTCAGGGACGCCTGGGAAGGGCCTCGAACGCTCTGCACAGTGCTCGGTGTAGTACCTCCTGTACCTGAAGAGCCACTCCTCCCACCTCCCCTTCCCCCCTTCCGGAAGCATGATCCTTGCGAAGATCTCAGATCCCGGTCCTATCCCCTTCCTCACCCGTTCTGGAGGCGCCGGAGGAAACCCCATCCCATCGAGGGCGTGGTCCACCGCCCTGCGTATGTCGGGCTCCGTGTCCACGAGCGTGCCATCCAAGTCGAATATAACGGTGCTTATCCTCACCTCCTCCAGTGCGGATGTATCCCGTCTACGGCCCTCCCGGACGCTCCTCCGCATCTCCCTCACCATCTGTACATGACCCTGTAGACGAGCTCCGCCTTCCCCTTCTTCGGTACGGACACGGGGAAGATCACGGTCCTCGCATCCTCCTTCTCCCACCTGTGGGTGCTCTCCAGTATCTCCCAGTCCCCCCATAGGTGCTCCACCACCCGCACCTCCACAGGTTCCCTTTTGTGGTTCCTCAGGACGACCTTCACCCTCTCCTCGGAGGTGTGCTCATCTATCTTCCTGTGCCCTAGGACCCTCCTCCTCCCGAGCATATCGAAGGCCTGCCCTACAGCGATCTTCACCTTCTCGTCCTCCGGGGTGTGATCTATCCTATCCTCCCCCAAAAATATAAGGCTCTCATCCTTGTCCCTCTTGTACACCCTGACCTTTCCGGCAGGTAATGGGAAGCCGAGCCCGGGCTTCCTGTTGAGGAAGATCAGACGCACGAGGACATGCCTTTCGTCCTCCGTGGCGTCGTAGGTGTACTCCTTCTCCACCGGAACTTCCGTCCCCGGGAACAGGGATATCTGTTTGGTCTGGCGGTCCTTTAAGGTCGTCCTGCGGCCCAAAGTGTAAAGGTGGTACTCGAAGAACGCCCTCTCCTCGAACGGCCTTTCTGCGGCCTCCTTCCTCACGGCTTGGGCCGGCCTGAGGGGACCTAACGGCCTCCCCTTCACCCTGTGAGGCCTTCCTGCCACGAGCTTGAGGAGGGCATCCTCGTAAGTTGCCCCGGAACGGTTGTCCACCGAGACCCATCCCGAAAGCTCTAAGGCGTCCTCTCCCTCCTCCACTACCCCCACGTACTCCGCATGCCATCCCATCCCCTCAGTTATGTAGCTAACTTCAACTTTATGCTTACCCGGCCTTTCGCACTCAAGCTCCCACACCAACGTCGGCCTCGTTATTAGCCCCTCGGGCAGGAAAGGGAAGGATATGCTCCTTATCACATCCGAGCGTACCACCTTCACCCCCCCGTCGGAGGTCTCCAGGACGATCTCCCTTCCCGGGCTCAGAAGCTTCCCCGAGATATCCCCCTCCTCGGTGTACACCGTTATATCCCGGTCTACGTACTTCTCCAGGAGCTTATCGGGACTTACGAGGTCGTACTCGAAGTTCTGTTCCAAGATCTTGACCTCCTCCGGGGCCGTGAGCGAACGGAAGTGCACCGACGTCGGGTCTATCCGGGCCGCCACGTCCACGAAGGGCAGACGGTTTATTCCTTTCTTAAGTTCGACCTCCCTCACCTCCCTAACCAATCCGAAACCCTCACTGTACACCGTGACCGAAGTCCCTCCGAAGGCCTCCGAAAGGACGAGCTGGATCAGGAACAGGGCCAACATCCGACACCTCCTCGCTCAAATAAAACCAAAACCTCCGGGCAAAGCAAGAGTTTCAGATAGGCCGGGACAGCCCCGAGGGGGCCGTCGGTTACCGCAACAAGGTGATCTTCGACGCATCGGAGAACTCCCCGGCCTCCATCCTGACCACGTATACCCCACTGGACACTTCCCTCCCCGTATCGTCCCTCCCGTCCCAACCGATCCGATGTTCCCCGGCGCCAATCCGGGCGTTCACGAGCGTCCTTATCCTTCTTCCCGAGAGGTCGTACACGTCCAGCCTGACGAGGCTCTCCTTGGGGACCCTGAAGGGGATGGTAGTCCAGCAGTTGAAGGGGTTCGGATAGTTCCTGTACAAGGCGAAGCACGAGGGCGCGGGCGTGGTCTCCCCCACTTGGACTTGGGGACTCAGGAGATATCTGAGCCCCCAGGGCGTATCCCCGTCCTCCTCAAATATCCCGAGGGAGAACCCGTATCCTCCGTAAAGGTTGCTCACCTTGACCAGAAGCCTGTTGATACCCTTCCTAAGGTATACCGGAACTTTGTTCCGGGTCAAGGTCTTGCCTCCAGCCCTCTTCTTCTCCAAAACCACCTCCCCGTTCAGCCACACCTTTATCCCGTCGTCCGCTCCGGTCCATATCTGTGCGTTTAGGTCGGAGTACACATACACGTATGCGAAGGCGTACGCTGTAACCGTAGGTTCTAAGCCCAGAACCTCCGAAAGGTCTATGTAGTCCTCCCCACCCTCGTACCTCCTCCACTCCTTGCCACCGCTCACGCTCCCCTCCTCGGGGGATATGCCGTGCTCATCTATGTAATCCACGTCCAGGTCGTTTCCCTCGTAGGGGCCGTTTAAAAGCCAAACCCTGTTCGGCCTCCCCACGAATCCGGGACCCTGCCCCCTCCATCCCTTGGACTTCTTGAAGCTGTACCTCACCTCCCCTATGCTCCTCCCCACGACCTCTATCCTGTCCATATCGAACGTTCCGAACCCCTTGGCCTCCGCCCAGTAGAGGTAATCCAGGTCCCTGGGGTTGAAGCCCATGACCGCCGCGGCCACGGCCTCAGTGGCCACGGGGTCGCCCCCCGCCACGACCAAGTTGAGCTTTACGTCGTCCCCCCACTGCGGGCCGTTCCCCTCCGTCCCCCAGAAGCATTCGACTATCGCATAGTCCGTGGGACGGTAGGAAAACAGATCTATGAACCCTTTAGGAACGTTCTCGTTACCGGCGTACCTGTGTAGCAGCATCTTGGAGTTGTCCGTCTGGCCGTAAGCCCTCTGCATGAACGTGCCCACGTAGTTCTTGAATATGAGGGTGACCCCGGGTATATCGTGGGTCTTCATGACGGGTAGGTTTATGAGCTTGTCGCACTCCAAGAGGGTCTTGGAGACGTAGTACCCCTCGGGCCTCTGGAGCCAGGTTATCCCCATGTGGTTCGGGTC
The DNA here is from genome assembly GCA_012961755.1 of Candidatus Latescibacterota bacterium. GTDB lineage: Bacteria > Latescibacterota > 4484-107 > B68-G9 > B68-G9 > B68-G9. The sequence goes on along the minus strand of DTYS01000043.1, from coordinate 11,468 downwards.
CGGCACGGGAATCGGGGGTCCGTTGCCCCTCACGACCCCATCGGCGTCCAGCCAGTCGTCGTAGTTGAGGTCCACTATGTCCACCTTTACGCCGTTCACGCCGTCGTACTCGTCCACTATGTCCACGTACGAAAGGCCCCCGAACTCCGGCCAGTGCACCGTCCAGCCGTCCTCGGTCTGGCTCGGGTTCTTCAGGGGATCGTCCAAGTTCCTCCACTCGGCACCCCCTTCGGCTATCGTTATCCTCCTGGGCGGACGTTCCATATGCACGAGATAGTCTATCACGCTTTTGACCACCCTCAGGTCCGTGACCTGCCCCTTGTGCCTCTTTCCATCGTTCCCCATTCCTAAGTAATTGTCCTTTATAGGTGTACAGGTCACGATGTTGGGTTTTAAGACGACCCAATCCCCGGGCTCTATTACCCTGTCCAACCTGCCCAGACTTATCGCCCTCTTGACCACGGCGTCCACCTGCTCGTAGGAGAGGACGGCGTCGGGAGGGGCGGGGTCCGGAAGTTCAGGGTCGTCCGACCTGACTATGACCACCACGGACCTTTCGGGGGATGCCGCCCCGACCTCGGGGGGGATGGGGACCTTCCTCCCCCTGTCGGCCACCGAGCATATCAAAGCCAAGGCCGTCAAAAACGATGCTACCTTGTACCTCCTGTTGGACACCACGTTCATGTTGGGCCTCCTTAGAAGGGTCGATCTTTGCTTCAATTTACCTCAACAGGTCGGCCTTGTCAAGCCGAAAGACCGATGGCAAGTTCCTGAAAGGGATTGTGCGATGGAGGAAATCCCATTATATTTGGAAGCCGAGGAGGAGAAATGAGGGAGATCAGGCCCGGAGAGGGATGGGCGAGGATAAGGCCGGAGTGGGTAGCCCTCGTGGTCACGATGGACGATAGGAACGGCCGCCCGAACATAATAACCTTAGGCTGGACAATGCACGCCTCGGGGGACCCGCCCATGGCCGCGATAGCCGTGGGAAAGACCAGGTTCAGCCACGAGCTCCTGAAGGAGACCGGGGAGTTCGTATTAGCGTACCCCAACTCCCGCATGGGGGAGGCGGCCCTCCTCTGCGGCACGCGCTCGGGCAGGGACGTGGATAAGTTCGCCGAGACCGAGCTGGAGCCCGTGCCGGCCAAATACGTCCGTCCTCCCCTGATAAGGGGCGCGGTGGTCAACTTCGAGTGCAAGGTGGTGGGAACCGCGGACGCGGGCGACCACACGGTCTTCTTGGGGAGGATACTGGCCGCCTACGAGGAGCCGGGGGAGAAGGAGATCCTCCTCAACTTCGGCTCCACCCCCTCGGGGAAGAGGTACCTGACGGGCATAACCGGCTACAAGGGGCAATATTGAAGGTAAGGGTCCCAGCGAGCACGTCGAACCTCGGCCCGGGGTTCGACTGTATAGGCCTAGCGCTGAGGCTCTACCTCACCGTAGAGATCTCCACGGAGGGTCCTCCCTCGCCCGGATGTGACTTCGTGGTCCAGGGTCTGAGGGAGGCCTTCGCGAGGGTCGGAAGGAGGCCGCCCCTGATCTCCGTGAGGAGGGAGGAGGCGATACCCGAGGCGAGGGGGCTTGGAAGCAGCGCCGCTGCCAGGATCGCCGGGCTAATGGCGGGGAACCTCCTGCTGGGGGAACCCTTCGGGAGGGAGGAACTGCTGAACATAGCGACGGAGCTCGAGGGCCATCCAGACAACGCAGCTCCGGCACTCTTCGGGGGACTGGTGGTAGCTGTGAGGACCGAACGCGGTGTGGTCTTCTCCCGCCTCGATCCCCCTTCCGGCCTCAGGTTGGCCTTGGCGGTGCCCGAGTTCAGCTCGGACACCTCGGCAGCCAGGAAGCTCCTTCCCGAGCGGGTTCCGTTCGCGGACGCGGTGTACAACGTCGGAAGGGCGTCAATTTTGGTCGCGGCCCTAGCGGGAGGGGACCCTTCCCTCCTGAGGGAGGCCACGAAGGACAGGCTGCACCAGCCCTACAGGGAAAGCTCGGTGCCCGGGTTCGAGGAGGTCCGCGAGGCGGCCTTAGAGGCGGGGGCCTGCGGCGCGGCCTTGAGCGGGGCGGGGCCATCGGTAGTGGCCCTGTGCTTCGGAGAGGGAGAGGAGGTCGCGGAGGCCATGGTGAGGGCCTGGGGTAGGTTCGGGGTGAGGGCCGAGCCCATGGTGCTAAAGCCCGACTTCGAGGGTGCGAGGTATGTATGACTTCAAGGGTAAGAAGGTCCTCATAGTGGGCCTCGGGACCTTCGGTGGGGGCGTAGGGGCCGTGAGGTTCTTCCTGAGGAAGGGAGCCCAAGTCACCGTCACGGACCTGAAGCCCGAGGAGGAACTCCGTGAGGCCGTGGACGCACTTTCCGGCCTTCCCGTGCGCTTCGTGTTTGGAGGGCACAGGAAGGAGGATTTCGTAAGCTCAGACCTCGTGGTGCCCGGTCCTGCCGTGCCCCCGGATTCCCCCTACCTCAAGGCTGCATGGGATGCTGGGGTCCCGATAATCTGGCGCGACAACCTCATCTTCCTGCTCTGCAGGTCCCGTATAGTCGGGGTCACGGGTTCAAACGGAAAGTCCACGACCACGGCCCTCTTAGGTGAGATCCTCCGCACACGCGACCCGAGGGTCCTCGTGGGGGGGAACCTGGGGGGCTCGCTTCTGGATGAGGTCGAATCCCTTCCCCAGGATGTCCCTCTGGTCCTGGAGCTTTCCAGCTTCCAGCTCGAATCGCTGAAACATGTCCGGAGGAGCCCGCAGGTAGCTGTGGTCCTTAACCTCTCCCCGGACCATCTAGATAGACATAAGACGTTCGAAGCTTACCTGGATGCCAAGAGGAACATAGTAAGGTTCCAGGGCCCCGACGACCTTGCAGTGCTCAACAGGGACGACCCCTTGGTCTGGAGCTGGGCGTACGAATTGAAAGGGAGGGTCGTAGGGTTCTCTGCGGGTGAGGAGGTCGATGGGGTGTTCCTCAGGGGGGACGAGGTCTTAGCCGACGGAAGGTTCCTGTTTAAAAGGGACGACCTTTCCCTGCCGGGCCTCCACAACCTGTACAACGCTATGGCCGCCTCCGCGGCTGCTTTGGCCTTAGGAGCGGATCCTGAGGTCGTAAGGGAAGGTGTAATGAGGTTCAGGGGACTCGAGCACAGGTTGGAGTTCGTGAGGGAGGTGAAGGGGGTCAGGTACTACAACGACTCCAAGGCGACCACGCCCGAGGCGACGGTAGCAGCCCTCAGGGCCTTCGACGGAAGGGTAGTGCTCATAGCGGGGGGCTACGACAAGGGACTTCCCCTCGAAAAGCTCGCGGGTGAGATATCCTCGAGGACCAAGGTGGTCCTACTTTTGGGTGGGACCGGCCTCAAGCTTGCCGAGCTTATAAGGGGACCTCGCTTAAAGCTCTGCTCCTCCTTGGAGGAGGCCCTGGAGGAGGCCTCGCGCTCGGCCGTTCCCGGGGACATAGTGCTGCTATCTCCCGCATCTGCAAGCTACGATACTTTCAGGAACTACGAGGAGAGGGGAAAGAAGTTCAAAGAACTCGTAATGGAGCTGTGATAGAGATAGACGGTTCCTACGGAGAGGCTGGGGGTCAGATACTGAGGACCTCAGTGGCGCTTTCGGCCGCCACCGGGATCCCCTGTCGCATACACAGCATCAGGAGAAGGAGGCCCAATCCCGGCCTCAGACCCCAGCACCTCGTGGGGCTCAGGGCTGCCGCACGGATGTGCGGGGCCGAGGTCGAGGGGGATGAGGTAGGGTCCTCCGAGGTTACCTTCCGTCCCAGGGCGGTCCGTCCGGGCTCCTACAGGATAGATGTCGGCACGGCAGGAGCGGTAACCCTCGTGCTCCAGACCCTGCTTCCCGTAGCCCTCCGGGCCGGGGGTGAGGTACAGCTCGACCTTACAGGTGGAACGTGCGTGGCCTGGAGCCCTACGGTGGGATACTTCAAGGATGTCCTCTGCTGGTACCTGGCCGAGCTCGGGACTGAGGTCGATGTAGATGTCGTCCGCCACGGGTTCTACCCTAAGGGAGGGGGGAGGGTCAAGGCGAAGGTCTCCCCCGGTAAGCTCGGTCGGGTGAAGTTCGTCGAGAGGGGGAAGCTCGAAGGGGTGTACGCCGAGAGCATAGCTTCGGGGAGCCTCAGGGAGGCCAGAGTAGCCGAGCGCCAGGTCGAGGCCTTCTTGAGGATCTTTCCCGAGGCGGAAGTGAAGGTCCGCTACGTCGAGTCCTCGAGCCCCGGTTCCTGCCTTCACGCCTGGGCGAGGTACGAAGGTGGGACCTTGGGAGGCGACGCCTTAGGGGAGAGGGGGAAACGGGCAGAGCAGGTCGGGAGGGAGGCCGCCGAGCTTCTGAGGGCGCAGGTGGAGTCCGAAGCTCCGTTGGACGAATGGATGGCGGACCAGATATTGCCGTTTATGGCGTTCTCGGCCCTCGACCACGGGGAGAGGATGGAAGTCAGGGCCTCCCGGGTAACAGAACATGCTAGGACCAACATCTGGGTCGTAGAGCATTTCCTTCCTGTGAGGTTCCTCGTAGATGGGAAAGCCATCCTCTGCGAGCCAGGGTAGATGGATAAGCTCCTACGCATAGCCGAGGCCTTGGAAGCCCTCTACGGGGTCCCCGAGTGGCCAGGTCCCAGGGACCCCCTGGAGGTCCTCGTAAGGACCGTGCTCTCCCAGAACACCAACGACAGGAACAGCGGCAGGGCGTACAGGAACCTGAAGGAGAGGTTCCCCGCGTGGGAGAACGTCCTCGAGGCGCCCGCGGACGAGGTCGCCGAGGCCATAAAGGTCGGTGGGCTCTCCGCCATGAAGGCGGAGAGGATAAAGGGGATCCTAAGATGGACGAGGGAGAGGTTCGGAGATTTCGTCCTTCCCGTGTGCGATATGGAGGCACGGGAGGCCATGGAACTCCTCTGCGGCCTTAAGGGCGTCGGGGTCAAGAGCGCAAGCGTCGTGCTGCTCTTCGCGTGCGGGAAGGACGTCTTCCCAGTGGACACCCACATCCACAGGGTGAGCAAAAGGCTCGGCCTCATCCCCCGCAGTGCGTCCCTTAAGGAGGCCCACAGGCTCCTCGGGGAACTGGTCCCGGAGGGCATGACCTATCCCCTCCACCTCAACCTCATCCGCTTCGGAAGGGAAATATGCCACGCCCTGAGGCCCGAGTGCGGGAGGTGTCCCCTGAAGGAGGAATGCGTATTTGAACTTTCTGGGGGGGAGGGGTGACCTGCGAGGCCGTGGTCCTGGAGGCCTTCGGCGAGCCTTTAAGGCCGAAGGAGATCGAAGTCCCCGAGCTCGGAGAAGGTCAGGTCCTCGTAATGCTCGAAGCTTCAGGGGTCTGCGGTTCCGATGTCCACATGGCCGACGGGGAGGACCCGAGGGTCCCCCTTCCCATCATACTCGGCCACGAAGGGGTGGGAAGGGCGGTGAGGTGAGGGGCAAGAAGTACGTGGACGGCACCTCCGTGAGGGAGGGGGACAGGGTGCTTTGGAACAGGGGGGTGGTGTGCGGAAGGTGTTACTGGTGCACGAAGGCAGGACAGCCCTGGCTGTGCCCCGAAAGGTGGGTCTACGGGATCCACCGCTCCTTAGACGACCCTCCCGGCCTCAACGGATGTTACTCGCAATATGTGATCCTCGATCCCAAGACCGACATCTTCCAGGTGCCCGATGACCTGGACCCGGCGGTCCTGGTCCCCGCCTCCTGCTCGGGGGCCACAGCTGCACATGCGGTCTCCCTGAGGCCCCCGAGGAAGGGGGAGGCCGTGTTGGTCCAGGGGCCCGGGCCTTTGGGACTCTTCGCTGTGGCCTTCGCAAGGAAGTTCGGGGCGGACCCGGTGATCTTAGTCGGAGGCACGGAAAGCAGGCTCGAGGTCGGGAGGAGGCTCGGGGCCACCCATACCCTGAATAGGAAGGAGACTACAGAGGAGGAACGTAGGGACTTCGTCCTCGGGCTCACGGACGGTAGGGGCGTGGACCTGGCCTACGAGGCCGTGGGGAACCCGAGGGTCCTGGTCGAGGGCCTCAAGCTCGTAAGGAGGGGTGGAAGCTACCTCTCGATGGGCTTCGGAGTCCCCGCAGGGTCGGTGACCTTGGACGTATATAGCGACCTTGAGGTGAGGGACCTGGCCCTTTACGGGGTCTGGGTCAGCCACACCGAGCACACGAGGATGGCCCTTGAGCTCATTTTAGACAGGAAGGACGACTTCTCCCATCTCGTGACGCACAGGTTCGGGCTTCACGAGGCGAACGAGGCCTTGAAATTCGTAAGGAGCAGGACTGCCGTGAAGGCCGTGATCCTTCCTCAGGGGCCCCTTCGCTCAGATAATTTTTGTTGACATGGGAAGGAGTCCGGTATTCGACGAGATAAGGGACCTCGTAACCGAAGGACGGAACCCGAGGACCTTGGACTTAGATGTGCTCACCACCGAGGAGGTCCTCCTCCTCATAAACGAGGAGGACAGGGGTGTCCCCTACGCCGTGGTTAAGGAGATACCGTACATAGCCGAGGCGGTAGAGATACTCGTGGAGACCTTTAAAAGGGGGGGGAAGCTGTTCTACGTGGGAGCAGGGACGAGCGGGAGGTTAGGGATGCTGGACGCCGCCGAGTGTCCTCCAACATACGGGACCGATCCAGAGATGATACAGGGGATCATAGCGGGGGGGTACAAGGCCTTGGTATGGGCTCAGGAGGGGGCGGAGGACAGCAGGGAGGACGGGGCCAGGGACCTCAGGGAGCGCGGGGTGACCTCAGGGGACGTCGTGATGGGGATAGCTGCGAGCAGGAGGACGCCCTACGTCCTCGGAGCCTTGGAGTACGCAAGGAGAGTTGGGGCGAAGACCTTCTTCCTAACTTGCACCCCGAGGGAGGAGCTCAACGTCGATGTGGACGTGGCCATATGCCCCGTCGTAGGGCCCGAGGTCGTGATGGGTTCTACGAGGATGAAGTCCGGGACGGCCCAGAAGCTCGTGCTCAACATGCTCACCACGACGGCCATGATAAAGCTCGGCAAGGTCTACGGGAACATGATGGTGGACCTCCAGGCAACGAGCCAGAAGCTTGTGGAACGTTCCAAGAGGGTGGTGATGATGGTGACGGGTGTGGACTATGAGGAGGCCTCCGGCCTCCTAAAGGAGGCCGGAGGACACGTGAAGACCGCCATAGTGATGGTATTGGCCGGGGTAGGTGCCCCCGAGGCACGGGAACTCTTGGAGAGGGCCGGAGGGTTCGTGAGGAGGGCCCTGGAGCTTGCTGGAGTGAAGTCCGACCCGAGTTCAAGGTGGTGAAGGAAGATGCGCAGGTGGAGTAAGTTCGCAACCTGGAGGGAAGTTCCCGAGGGGAGGTGGATGGACTGGAGGTGGCAGGTGGAGAACTCCGTATGCGACGCGGACGCCTTAGCAGAACTTCTCCCACTTTCCGAGGACGAGAGGAAGGCGATAGCAGAAGTTTCGAAGGTCTACCCCATGAGGATAACCCCGCATTACCTGTCGCTCGTAGAGGACCTCCGCGACCCTTCCGACCCCGTAAGGCTCCAGGCTGTGCCACGCCCGGATGAGCTCGACAGCGTTGGCGAGGACGATCCTCTGGACGAGACCATGGACTCCCCGGTTCCCGGCCTAACCCACAGGTACCCGGACAGGGTGCTACTGGTGACCACGAACTTCTGCCCTACTTACTGCAGGCACTGTACGAGGAAGAGGATATGGTGCAGGTGGGAGGAGCCGGATGTAGGCGAGTGGTTCCGTTACATAAGGGCACATCCTGGGGTAAGGGACGTCCTGATATCGGGGGGAAGTCCCCTCTGCCTCCCCCCAAGGAAGTTGGAGGAGATCCTGAAGGGAATATGCCAGATACCCCATGTAAAGGTCGTGAGGCTCGGGGCCAGGGAACCCGCCACCCTCCCCCAAAGGTTCTCGGACCCGGAGCTTTTAAACGTGCTCGAGAGGTACAGCAGGAAGCTATGGATGGTGGTCCACTTCAACCACCCCCGTGAGGTCACCCCCGAGGCGGGGGAGGTGGTATGGAGGGTCCTCAGGCTTGGAATCCCCGTGCTAAGCCAGACCGTGCTCCTTAGGAACGTGAACGACTCTCCAAGGGTCATGAGGGAGCTTATGAGGAGGCTCCTGGCCGTAAAGGTCAAGCCTTACTACATCCTCCATGGCGACCCTGTCAAGGGGACCATGCACTTCAGGACGAGCCTCGGGAGGGGAAACGAGGTGATGGAGGGCCTGAGGGGACATATCTCAGGGCTCGGGGTCCCACATTACGTGGTGGACCTGCCGTACGGTGCCGGGAAGGTACCCGTGGGCCCGAACTACCTCCTGACCTCGGGGGAGAAGATGGCCGTGTTCAGGAACTACGAGGGGCTCCTGGTGGCCTATCCTTTGGACGGGAGAGGGGAGGAAGGTGGAGGCCAGGGGGTGTCAAAGCTCCTCTCCTCCGGAGGGGCCCTCGTCCCCGATGGTGTCCCGAGGCTCGGGAGGAGAAGTTAGGAACTCTATTTTATCCCCCACCCTCACTCCGCGGGCCCTGAGCCAGCCCCTGTGGACCTCCAAGGCGTAGAGCACGGGCCTTGGTGGAAGATGGATGCTCTCATCTAAAGGTTCCATGTCCTCTATGGCGACTATGGTCCTCCGGGAATCTATGAAGGCTATCGAAAGGGGGATAAAGGTGTCCTTCATCCAGAACCCGTACATGGCCTCCCTGTCGAAGGCGAACAACATCCCCTCGTCCCATCCCATCCCCTTCCTGAACTTAAGTCCCTGGCTCCTGCTCTCAGGGGTGGAGGCAACCTCCACCTTCAGCGGCACCCCTCCCACCGATATCCAGACCTTATCCCCGTCCGCAAGTCCGTGCTCGGGTGGAGGGGACCTGCCGCAGGCCAGGGCCAGGCCGAGGAGGAACACGACGCACTTGGGCATGGACTACCCCTTGGTGAACTCCGGGTTCCGGGTCAGCTCCCTGAGGAAGTCGGTGGCCGAATATTCCGTACAGTCCGCCTCCTGCATGACCGCCTCGACTATCTCCCTCTGGGTCCTCCTGTTGTATACAAGGTCGTCCAGTAGCTTCCTGCACTTCTCCGGACCCAATGTCTTTGCTACTTCCCTGGGCGTCAGCCACTTGCTACCCAACCTTACCTCCTTTCCTGAAGAAAGCTCCAAGCGATCTAAGGATAAACACGGGAGGTCCTCTTGTCAAGAGGTGAACCGAACCTTTCTGTGAGGATAGGCCCTCTCGTCCTCAAGAACCCGGTGCTCGTGGCATCGGGCACGTTCGGGTACGGGGACGAGTACGCTCCCCTCCTGGACCTGTCCAAGCTCGGGGGTATAGTGGTCAAGTCTTTGACCCTCAGGCCTAGGGACGGTGCCCCTCCCCCCAGACTCGCCGAGACCCCCGCGGGGATGCTCAACGCTATAGGCCTCCAGAACATAGGGGTCGAGAGGTTCATCTCCGAGAAGCTTCCCTTCCTTAGGGGATTTGACACGAGGGTCGTAGTGAGCGTAGCGGGGGAGACGATCGAGGAGTACGGGGAACTTACCTGGAGGCTGAACCTGGACGGGGTGGACGCTCTGGAGGTCAACATATCCTGCCCGAACGTGGAGAAGGGTGGAATGCTCTTCGGTTCCGACCCCGACTCGGCCTACGAAGTGCTCTCCGCAGTAAGGAGGGCCACCTCTAAGCCCGTGATAGCGAAGCTTACCCCCCACGCATCGGACGTGGTGAAGGTGGCGGAGGCCGTGAGGGAGGCCGGGGCCGATGCGGTCTCGCTTATAAACACCTTAGTTGGGATGGCGGTGGACGTTGAGACCAGGAGGCCCAAGCTCGGCAATGTAACCGGGGGCCTTTCGGGCCCCGCCGTAAGGCCCGTGGCCTTAGCGCTCGTGTGGAAGGTGGCGTCGACCGTCCAGGTTCCTGTGATAGGGATAGGGGGGATATCCTCCCCAAAGGACGCCTTGGAGTTCCTCATAGTGGGAGCGAGGGCGGTCCAGGTGGGGACCGCCACGTTCTTCCGGCCGAGGACGGTCCTAAAGGTCGTGGACGGCATAAGGGAGTACATGGAAAGACACGGATTCGGTTCCGTGGAGGAGCTTTCTGGAAGCCTGGAGGTCCGAAGATGAGGACCGTGCTCCTGACCTTCGTCCTGTTGGGATGCACCTACGCCCCTACCTACACCACGAAGCCTTACCAGATCGGGCTTGCGAGCTACTACGGGGAGAAGTTCCACGGGAAGGAGACCGCAAGCGGGGAGATCTACAACATGTACGATATGACGGCAGCTCATAGGACCCTGCCCTTCGGCACATATGTGATGGTAACTAACCTTGAGAACGGAAGGAGCGTGGTGGTGCGTATAAACGACAGAGGCCCCTTCGTGGAGGGCAGGGTGATAGATCTATCGTACGCGGCTGCCAAGGGGCTCGGTATACTGCACAAGGGGGTGGCGAAAGTTCGCATAGATATACTGGCCCGACCGGAAAGATAAAGCCCCCGTGGAGATCTCCACGGGGGCTTAGGTTTCCTATCTCCTCAGTACTCCGGAGGAGGAGGCGTGGTCTGTTTCTCCTTCTCCGGGATCTCTGTCACCATGGCCTCGGTGGTGAGCAGGAGTCCGGCCACGCTTGCGGCGTTCTCGAGGGCCGTGCGCACAACCTTGGTCGGGTCTATTATTCCGGTCTCCATGAGGTCGCAGAACTCGCAGGTCTCAGCGTTGAAGCCGAGGGCGCCCTCGCCCTCCTTGACCCTCTCGACCACCACGGCCCCCTCCATACCGGCGTTGTTGGCTATCCACTTGAGGGGCTCTTCGAGGGCCTTCTTGACTATGTCCACACCTATCTTCTCGTCACCCTCGGCCTCCACCTCGTCCAAGGCCGGTATGGCCCTTATGAACGCTACACCTCCTCCGGGAACTATCCCCTCCTCCACCGCGGCCCTGGTGGCGTGGAGGGCGTCCTCGACCAAGGCCTTGCGGTTCTTCATCTCGGCCTCTGTAGGAGCGCCCACGTTTATCTCGGCCACCCCGCCTGCGAGCTTAGCCAGACGCTCCTGAAGCTTCTCCCTATCGTAGTCCGAGGTGGTCTCCTCTATCTGCCTCTTTATCTGGTTGATGCGGCCCTTTATGGCATCGGGGTCACCGGCGCCTTCGACTATGGTGGTGTTGTCCTTATCTATGACCACCTTCCTGGCCTTGCCGAGGTCGGAGAGCTGGGCGTTCTCGAGCTTGAACCCGGCCTCCTCGGAGATCACCCTACCACCCGTGAGGATGGCTATGTCCTCGAGCATGGCCTTGCGCCTCTCCCCGAAGCCCGGAGCCTTCACGGCCGCGCACCTGAGGGTGCCCCTGAGCTTGTTCACCACGAGGGTGGCCAGGGCCTCACCCTCTACGTCCTCGGCTATCACGAGTATGGCTTTCATGCCGGATTATCTCGATTGGCTAGTTTCAAATAATCATTTGGTTATTGTTGTTCCTTAAAAGTAATTTGA